>JALHNN010000051.1:7019-10715 GCA_022843505.1 Sulfuritalea sp. | reverse complement strand
TCAAGGTCCAGGCCAGCATCCAGGGCGACGCCGTGCGCGTCACCGGTGCCAAGCGCGACCTGTTGCAGGAAGCGATTGCGCTGGTGAAGAAGTCGGTGACCGATTTTCCGCTGCAGTACGGCAACTTTAGGGACTGATGCTTCCCGGCGCCGTGCCACCGGCGCCGACTTTCAGGCCTTCAGGCCCCGGCACCAGCGCGCGTAAAGGCGGTCGGCGACGACGCGCATGGCCGCGATGCGTGCATCCATGCCCTCCTGTATCTGCTGCGGCGTCTGCACCGAGGCCGAGGCCGGCACGCACTCCGCCGCCCAGTGCGCGCACCAGCTCTCGATCATCGTCGGTGTCATCTCGACATGGCACTGCATGGCCAGATGCGGCCCGCGGACAAAGGCCTGGTTGGCGCAGTGCGCGCTGCCGAGGATGCGTGTCGCGCCCGCTGGGATGGTGAAGGTCTCGCCATGCCAGTGGAAGGCTTCGAAATGGGTCGCGTTGCCCAGCCATTCCGCCGCGACCTCGGCGCCGGTGGCCGACACGTCGCCCCAGCCGACTTCCTTCACCGGGTTTCTGCCGACCGTGCCGCCGAAGGCCCTGGCCATCAGCTGGCCACCGAGGCAGTGGCCGATCACCGGGATGTCTTTGCCCTCGGCAGCGCTGATCAGCGCCAGTGTGGCTGGAATCCAGGGCAGGTCGTCATTGACGCTCATCGGCCCGCCCATGAAACACAGCCCGGAAAATTCCTCTGGCGAGGCCGGCGGCATATCCCCCTCATCGACCTTGAACAGCCGCCAGGGCAGGGAGAGGCGGTCGAGGAATGTGGCAAAATAGCCTGGCCCCTCACCGGGGCTATGACGGAAGATTGCGATCGGTTTCATGCCGGATTCACTGGAAAACGCAGCCCCGGATTCTAGCGGAGGCCTGCTCGCGCTCATGCGGCGTCGATTCAGCGAAGGCGTCGTCGCGCCCCCGGTCACCGAAACCTCCCTGCGCGACACCGATCGCCAGCTCACGCCCGCCGCGGTCCTGGTTCCCGTGGTCCTGCGCCTGACCGGTGCGACGGTGCTGCTGACCCAGCGCACCACCCACCTGCGCGACCATGCCGGTCAGGTCAGCTTTCCCGGCGGCCGTTGCGAGGAAAGCGATGCTTCGGCCGAGCATACGGCCCTGCGCGAGGCGGAGGAAGAGGTCGGCATCGCTCCGGGTCAGGTCGAGATTCTCGGCCGTTTGCCCGAATACCGCACCGGCACCGGCTTCGTCGTCACGCCCGTGGTCGGCCTGGTGACGCCGCCGCTCAACCTCAAGCTCGATGATTTCGAGGTCGCCGAGGTTTTCGAGCCGCCGCTGGAGTTCCTCCTCGACAAGGCCAACCACCAGCGCCAGACCATGGAAATCCGCGGCCAGCGCCACGAGTTCTGGGCCATGCCCTGGCAGGGCTATTTCATCTGGGGCGCCACGGCCGGCATGCTGGTGACCCTGCATCGCTTCCTGTTCGAGGGCGTCGAGGCGTGAGCGCTCCCCGCCGGGCCGTCCCAAGGGGAGCGCCGCCAATATCCGGAGCCGCGGCGCGGCGAACCTTCGTCGCCCCCTTCCTTGGGAAGGGGGATGGGGGAAAGGTGGTCCAATGAGCCTGTTCACCATCATCGTCGCGCTGGTGCTCGAGCAACTCCATGCCCTCCCGGTCGACAGCGCCGTGAGGCGACCGGTCGCACGCCTGGCGGCTTTCCTCGAAGACAAGTTCAACGACGGCGGGCGCGGTCACGGGGCCCTGGCCTGGGGGATCGGCGCCGCCCTGCCGGCCTCGCTGCTTTCGCTCTTGTATGCGCTCCTGCTGCACTACCAGCCCTTTGCCGCCTTCCTGCTGGGCGTCGCCACGCTTTACCTGACGGCGGGATTCCGCCAGTTCAGCCATTTCTTCACCGGCATCCACCTCGCCTTGCGCCAGGGCGAGCTCGACGAGGCGCGGCGCCTGCTGGCCGAATGGCGCGGCCGCTCGGGCGACCGCCTCAGCGCCGGCGATGTCGCGCGCCTGGCCATCGAGCAGGCGCTGCTTGATTCGCACCGCCATGTCTTCGCGCCCCTGCTCTGGTTTGCGGTGCTTGGCCCCGCCGGCGCCTTGTTCTACCGTCTGGCGCACGGGCTGGACGCGCAATGGGGCAGGCGCAGCGAGACCGAGTTCGGCGAGTTCGGCCAGTTTGCCCGCCAGGCATTTCATTTCATCGACTGGATTCCGATCCGCGTCACCGCCTCGTCGTTTGCCGTGGTCGGTGACTTCGAGAGCGCCGCACATTGCTGGCGGACGCAGGCTGTAAGCTGGCCGGAAGCCGGCTCCGGTATACTGCTGGCCAGTGGCGCCGGTGCCCTCGGCGTGCGCCTTGGCATGCCGGTGCACGATGCGATACCTGAAACGGGCGACGTCGGCGATCGCCCCGAGCTGGGGTTGGGCGAGGATGCCGACCCCGATTTCATGCAGAGCACGATAGGCCTGGTCTGGCGCAGTCTGGTGCTCGCTTTGGTGGTGCTGGCCCTGATCTGGGTTTCCGGATGGGTCGGCGTTTGATTCATAAAAACAGGAGTTCTTCGCAATGGCTGACAAGAGAGAAGTCGTAGTACTGAGCGCCGCGCGTTCCGCCGTGGGCACCTTCAATGGAACACTCGCCGGCATGGAACCGGCTGACCTGGGAGGCCTGGTCATCAAGGAGGCCATCGCCCGCTCCGGCGTTGATCCCAAGGCCATCACCTTTGCCACCGTTGGCAACGTGATTCCCACCGAAGCCCGCTATGCCTACGTTGCGCGCAACGCGACGATCCAGGGCGGCATGACCATGGATTCCGTCGCCTTCGCCGTCAACCGCCTGTGCGGCTCGGCCCAGCAGGCCGTCGTCAGCTCTGCCCAGGCCATCCTGCTTGGCGATGCCGACTTCGCCATCGGCGGCGGCGTCGAGTCCATGTCGCGCGGCGCCTACCTCTCCCCGGCGATGCGCTCCGGCGCGCGCATGGGCGACACCAAGATGCTCGACGCCATGGTCTGCGCGCTGACCGACCCCTTTGGCGTCGGCCACATGGGCATCACCGCCGAGAACCTGGCCAAGAAGCACGGCTTCACGCGCGAGCAGCAGGACGAGTTCGCCTGCGAATCGCAGCGCCGTGCCGCCGCCGCCGTTGCCGCCGGCTACTTCAAGGAACAGATCGTCCCGATCACCATCAAGGGCCGCAAGGGCGACATCGTGTTCGATACCGACGAGCACATCAAGGCCAGCACCACGCTGGAAACCCTGGCCAAGATGAAGCCCGCCTTCGACAAGGCCGGCACCGTCACCGCCGGCAATGCCTCCGGCATCAATGACGGCGCCGCCTTCCTGGTGCTCGCCGACGCCGCCAAGGCCGCCGCCGGCGGCCACAAGGCGATGGCCCGCCTGGTGGCCTACGGCATCGGCGGCGTGCCCAACGACGTCATGGGCGAAGGCCCGATCCCCTCGACCCGCATCGCACTGGCCAAGGCCGGCCTGAAGATCGAGGACATCGGCGTCGTCGAGTCCAACGAAGCCTTTGCCGCCCAGTCGCTGTCGGTTGCCAAGGTGCTCGGCCTGGATCCGGCGAAGACCAACCCGAACGGCGGCGCCATCGCCATCGGCCACCCGATCGGTGCTTCCGGCGCGGTGATCATCACCAAGGCCCTCTACGAAGCCAAGCGCGTCGGCA
>JALHNN010000051.1:0-7009 GCA_022843505.1 Sulfuritalea sp. | reverse complement strand
TGGGCAGCAAGTACTGCCTCGCCACCATGTGCATCGGCGGCGGCCAGGGCATTACGACGATCTGGGAAATGCTCTGATCGAGTTCTGCCAGCAGTAAGAAAAGCCCGGCTTCGGCCGGGCTTTTTGTTTGGCGTCGCCGTGGCGGCGGGGCGACTAGATTCGGAATCGATGGACAGATTCGCTCATCGAGCGGGCCAGGTCCTCGAGCTGGGCGGCTGATGCCGAAACGTTCTGCACCACGAGGCTGGTTTGCTCCGTCATTTGCGCCACTCCCTCGACGTTCTGCGAGATGTGCTGGTTCGCCAGGTCCTGTTCCTTGAGCGAGAGTGATATCTCGTTCGCCGCGCCGAGCACGCGGTCCACTCCACGCTGGATCTGATTCATCGACTCGCCGGCGCGGCGTATCAGGCCGACGCCGGCCAGCAAAGCATCGCTGCCGGCGGAAATTTCGGATACGGCGGCCAGTGTGCCTTCGCGCACGCTGTCGACGGTGGCGCGTATCTCGTTGGTGGCACTCGAAGTGCGCTCGGCCAGCTTGCGGACTTCATCGGCGACGACGGCGAACCCGCGTCCCTGCTCGCCGGCACGGGCGGCCTCGATGGCGGCGTTGAGGGCCAGCAGGTTGGTCTGCTCGGCGATTTCCCGGATCACGCCGACGATGCGGGTGATCTGGCTCGACTGCTCGCCGAGCGCGGTGACGGTCCTGGCGGTGCCGAGGATCTGATTGGCGATTCGGTCCATTTCGCTCACGGCCTCGGCCACCGCCGTCGAGCCGGCGACGGAGAGCTGTTGCGCATCTTCGGCGCTGCGCTGTACATGCTCCGCATGGGTGGCGATCACGCTGGTCGACACCGACATCTGCTCGATCGACGCCGCCATGGCGACAGTCCGGCCGTGCTGCGCGACGGCAGCGGTCGATACCTGGGTGGCCGAGTTCGTGAGTTCCGCGGCAGCCCGGCTCAGCAGGCCGGTGGCATCGCCGATGCGGACGATCAGGGTGCGCAGTCCTTCCTGCATGTCGCGCATCGAGCCCAGCAGGCTCCTGCTTCCGGTCGTGGCGACGGCGATCTGCTGGCTCAGATCGCCCCCGGCGATGCCTTGCGCGATCTGCGCCACGTTGTCGGGTTCGCTGCCCAGAATGCCGATCAGCAGGCGATAGACCACCACACCGGAGCCAATCGTCAGCAGGCAGACCGCCAGGCCGAGGATCAGCGCCTCCGTCCGGGCGCGCGCAATCTTCCCTTCGGCCAGCTCGGCCGAATCGCTCATGGTTTTTCGTACCGACTTCTCGAGGGCCTCCAGCTTGGCCGTCAGCCGCTCGGCGCTTGCATCGAAGCCATCATCCGGTCGCTTCATCAGCAGGTTTCCCGCGGCGCGCCCGCTCTTGATGTAGGCGTTTGCCATTTCGACGCCCAGGGCATGGAAGCCTGCCAGGCTGGTCTTGATCGAGGCAACCTGGCCACCCAGTTCGGGCTGATGGCCGGCGACGATGTCGAGGCTGGCGCCGGCGCGTTCGTAGGCGGTCCGGGCATCGGCGAAGCCGTCGCTTTCGCCGGTCGCGGAAACATCGGTGAGATATTGCTGGATCTGGATCACCTGGAAGCGGGCTTCGAGCATCGCCACCAGGGCGGGAAGGGCGACGGTGTTCGCTTCATGGGAACTCGACTGGGACTGGCGAAATCCGTTCCAGACGTTGAACACGAGCAGGCACAGCACGGCCAGGGTTGCCGCTGTCGATAGAGTGATCAGGCGTTTGATGGTCATCGTGATGGTTTAATCCGGAAGGTGAGGCGGGCGATCGGCACGGCGCGTGGCAAGGCAAGCAACTGATTGAAGCCTGAACCATGGGAAATCCTAACATACGGACCATGGCGTCCAAGGGCCGAGCAGCGGCGGAAAATACCTAGCCGGTGTGCCCCGTCCGTCTCAGAACCCCGCCATGCGCGCCAGTGCCTTTTGTTCCGCAAGGCCGGGCAGGGGGCCTAGGCCGGCCGCCATGTTGTCTTCCAGATGCGTCTGCTTGCCGCTCGCCGGGATGGCGCAGGTGACCGCCGGGTGGGCCAGGATCCAGCGCAGGAAGACTTGCGCCCAGCTGGCGCAGCCCAGTGCCGCCGCCTCGGCCGGCAAGACGCGGTCCTTCACGTGGCCGAACAGCGCGCCCTCGGCGAATGGCCGATTGACGATTACCGCCACGCCGCGATCGGCCGCCAGCGGCAGCAGGCGCAGCGCGGATTCCTGCTCCAGCAGCGAATAGTTGATCTGCAGGAAGTCCAGGGGTTCGGTCCGCAGCACGGCCTCCACTTCGCCATAGGCAGCCGCCGCGTAATGGCTGATGCCCAGGTAGCGGATCCTCCCCTGCGCCTTCCACTCGCGCAGCAGCGGCAGGTGCTGCTTCCAGTCGACCAGGTTGTGTACCTGCATCAGTTCGATGCGCGGGGCTCTCAGGCGGCGCAGCGATTCCTCCATCTGCGCGATGCCCTCGTTGCGGCCCCGGGTCCAGATCTTGGTGGCGAGGAACAGGCGCTCGCGCAGACCCTGTCCCGCAGCGAGGTCGCCGAGCACCGATTCGGAACTGCCGTACATCGGGCTGCTGTCCGCCACGGCACCGCCCAGTTCGACAAAGCGCGCCAGCAGGCCACCGAGCCGCGCGCGCGGCGGCGTCGCTGCCGACGTCGAAGGTCTGCCAGGTGCCGAGTCCGATCACCGGCAGGCGCCGGCCGTCCGCCGGTATCGCCCTCCGGGCGAGGGCGGGTGCCGCCGCTGCAGGGGTCATCGTCAGTGCCGGCACGGCGAGCGCGGTGCCGAGGAAATCGCGGCGGTCGGGCATGGGGGCTTCTCCATCCGGATGGGGCCGGGCCGTTCCTCCGGTCTACTCCCGCGTGCGCCGGAAGGCGCTGACCAGCGCCCAGACCGACAGCACCAGCAGGATCGGGTAGATCAGCAGCAGATCGACGCGGATGTTGCATTCCCCGCTGCACAGCACGCGGGTGTGCATCAGGTACTCGTACCAGGCGTAGGCGGCCCAGACCAGGGCGGTGACGGCAGGCAGCAGGCGCCGACGCCAGGTCGCCAAGGCAGCGAAGGCGCCGAACAATGCCAGCGCGGCGAGCGGGTAGGCGATGAAGATCGTCAGCAGGGCCATTGGCGAGAAATCCTGGAGTTTTCGTCGCGCGGGCGATCGCACCAAGGCTTTGGGGTGGCGTGTTTCATCCGCGCATCGTGCCGCGAAGCCGCAGGGATATCAAGTCTCGGCCCGGCCGATTGACTTGCCCGCGCACCGCGCCGATACTCGCGCTTCGCCGTATCGCCAGCGCCGACTCGCGCGCGCGGCGCTTGGCCCTTGAGGAGCAGGAAGGAATGGATACCAACGACAAACCGATATCGGAGCTGATGACGCGCACGGTATGCGAGGTGCCGACCGACTGGTCGGCGGCGCAGATCCTCGACAAGATGCAGGCGATGTCGGTGAGTTCGGTGCTGGTGGTGGAGGAGCGGCTGACCCTGGGCGTCATCACCGAGCGCGACATCGTGCGCAACCTGCACCGCAAGGGCGGCCTCAAGGCGCTCTCCTGCACCGACCTGATGCAGGCGCCGGTGGTGACGGTGGAGCAGCACGAGAAATGCATGGACGTCTATCACCTGATGGACGGAAGGCGCATCCGCCACGTCGCGGTCACCGACGCCGAGGGCCTGCTGGTCGGCATCGTCAGCGAGAGCGACATCCTGCGCGACTTCGGCGTCGAGCACTACATGCGCTTCAAGGATGTCGGCGGCGCCATGTCGCCCGACGTCATCCTGCTGCCCGAGTCGGCCACCGTGGGCGAGGCCGTGGCTCTGATGGACGAGCGGCGCCAGAGTTGCGTCTTCGCCGTCGATGGCGAAAAACGCCCGCTGGGCGTGCTGTCCGAGCGCGACATCGTGCGCCTGTGCCACGAGCACGACGATCCGACGGGGCTGACCCTGGGCGCGACCATGAAGGGCCCGGTGCGCACCACCCACCGCGCGGCGCTGCTGCACGACGTGGTGAAGTCGATGGACGAGGCGCACATCCGCCGCCTGGCCGTGGTGGACGACACCGGCGGTGTCTGCGGCGTGCTGACCCACCACGAGGTCGTGCATGGACTCGAGGGCCAGTACGTCAGCTATCTCAAGGACATGATCCAGGAGCAGGAGAAGGCGCTGGAGGGCAGGCAGGTGGCCGTCAGCGAAAAGCGGCTGCTGGAGAACATCCTGCGCTCGGCGGTGGGCACGGCGGTGATCACCACCGACCTCGACGGCCGCATCGGCTATTTCAGCCCCTCGGTGCTGGGGATATCCAAGCTGCAGCTCTTCGCCGCGCGCGGGCGGGATGTCTTCGAAGTCCTGGTGGCGCTGGGCTGGGCAGATGCGCGGCAGGCGATGACACCGCAGGCCCTGGCCAATGGCCGCCTGCATACGCAACTGCTGGCCTGGATGGCCGACGGCCAATCCAGCCACGCCGAGTTGCAGGTCTCCCTGCTGGTGGACGACAAGAACCAGGCCCAGGGCTTCCTGCTGCTGGCGCGCTGAAAGTCGGCGCCGGCGGGACGGCGATTTTCGCCGTCGGCAAGCGCCTCAGGCGGACATCAGCAGCGGGCCGCCCTGGGCAATGCCGCGCTGCCAGGCCGGACGGACTTCGACGCGCTGGAGCCAGGCGGCGATGTGCGGGCATTGCCCGGTGGCGTCGCCGCGCGAAAGCAGGGCGGCCACGGCGAAGCTCATCTGGAAGTCCGCCAGCGTCAGCCGTTCGCCGGCGAACCAGGTGTTCTTCGTCAGGTGGTCCTCGATGAACGCCATGGCGGATTTCAGGTTCGGGTCGATCAGCCTGGTTTGCACGGTAGCGCAGAGCTTGCGCGCGATCGGGCGGACGAAGAAGGGCATGGGCTGGCGCGGGATGGTCATGAACACCAGCTTCATCACCAGCCAGTTCATCAGCGAGCCCTCGGCGTAGTGCATCCAGAAGCGCAACTGGCGGTATTCGGCGCTGCCCGGCGTGGCCAGCAGCTGCGCCGCCTCGCCCTTGGCTTGCCCACCGTAGGTCTCGGCCAGGTATTCGAGGATGGCGCCGGACTCCGCGAGCACCAGATCGCCGTCGGTGATCACCGGCGACTTGCCCAGCGGATGCACTTTCTTCAGTTCGGCCGGGGCCAGGCGCGACTTCGGATCTCGCGGGTAGCGCTTGAGCTCGTAGGGCAGGCCGAGCTCTTCCAGCAGCCAGAGCACGCGTTGCGAGCGCGATTGTTCGAGGTGGTGAACGACGATCATCGGGCCATCTCCTTCTCCTGCAGGCTGCGCCACATCACCTTGCCGGTGGCCGACTTGGGCAGTGTGGCGACGAACTCGACGAGGCGCGGCGCCTTGTAGGCCGCCATGTTGGCGTGGGCCCAGGCGACGATGTCCTGCTCCGTCACCTTGCCGCGCTGGGCTTCCTTGATCACCACGATGGCCTTGACGGTCTCGCCGCGGTGCGGGTCCTTGGCCGAAATCACGCAGGCTTCCTGGATCGCCGGGTGCTGGTACATCAGGGCTTCCACCTCGGCCGGCCAGACCTTGAAGCCCGAGGCGTTGATCATGCGCTTGAGGCGATCGACCATGAAGAAGTAGCCGTCCTCGTCGACGTAGGCCAGGTCGCCGGTGCGGAACCAGCTCTTGCCGTCGAGCTCGATGAAGGCGTTGCGCGTGGCCTCCGGATTGTTCCAGTAGCCCTTGAACACCTGCGGTCCGCGCGTGAGGATCTCGCCGACCTCGCCGGGGGGCAGTTCGGCGAAGGTGGTCGGGTCCACCACCATGGATTCGACGTCGAAGATCGGGATGCCCAGGCACTGCTTTTTGGCGCGGTCGGGCGGGTTGATGTGCGACGGGGCGATGGTCTCCGACAGGCCGTAGCCCTCGACATAGGTGATGCCCATGTCGAGCAGCTTCTGCGCGATGGCCTCCGGCATCGCCGCGCCGCCGCCGCTCATGCGCGTGATCGAGGACAGGTCGTAGTTGCCCAGATTGGGGTTCATCAGGAAGTCGATGATCATGGTCGGGATCGCCGTCCACGAGGTCACGCCGTAGCGGGCGATGCACTGCGCCGCGGCTTCGCGGTCCCAGCGCGGCAGCAGCACCACGGTGGCGCCCGACTGCAGCGGGCCGTTCATGCTGCCCTGCATGCCGGTGACATGAAAGAAGGGCAGCACCGCGAGGTACACCGCGTCCTGCTGGATGCCGAACCACTGGTAGCCCGCCATCAGCGTGTGCATCACCGTGCGGTGGGTGTGCATGCAGCCCTTGGGGTGGCCGGTGGTGCCCGAGGTGTAGGGCATGACGCAGAGGTCGTCGGGGCCGACGTCGACGGGGCCGGGGCGGGCGCTCATTGCCAGCATGTCGCACCAGGGCGTGACGCCGGCTTCGGCGAAGGACTGGCGCGGCGCCTTGACGAAGTCCGGCACCTTCATGTCGGTCGGCGCCTTGAGGTAGTCCGAGTAGGTGGCGACCAGTATCTGCTGCAGGCCCTGGTCATCCGCCGGTCCGAGCAGCGGCTGCATCTGCGGCAGGATGTCCTGTGCCACGATGGCCACCGTGGCGCCGGCATCCTTGACGTAGTGGCGCAGCTCGGTGGTCATGTTCATCGGGTTCACCGGCACCACGACGGCGCTGGCGCGCAGGATGCCGTAGTAGGCGAGCACGAACTGCGGGCTGTTCTGCATGTAAAGCAGCACCCGGTCGCCCTTGTTCACGCCCTTTGCCTGCAGCCAGCCGGCGATGCGCTCCGCCTCGTCCTTGAACTCCGCATAGCTGATCGCGGTGTCGTAGAACACCAGGTAGGGCTTTGCCGGATAGCGACGCGCCGAGACCTCGACGTTATAGAACAGGTCGGTCTCGGGAATCGTCATGCGGCGCGGCAGGCCCTTGGGCCAGTGCGCGAAGTGGCGGGTGGACATTTTTTTTGAAGGGGGAAGGGAGAAGGGGGAAGGGAGAAGGGGGAAGGGGGAAGGGGGAAGGGAGA
>JALHNN010000050.1 GCA_022843505.1 Sulfuritalea sp. | reverse complement strand
CAGGTCAAGCAGGCCGTCGTCGGCCACGGCAAGGCGGCCAAGGAACAGGTGCAGGCCATGGTCGCGCGCCTGCTCAAGCTGCCCGGCGAGCCCACCGCCGACGCCGCCGACGCCCTGGCCTGCGCCATCGCCCACGCCCACGGCGGCCAGGGCCTGGGGGCGCTGTCCACGCTGGGCCGGCGCGTGCGCGGCGGCCGCCTGGTCTGAGCCCCATCCCTTAGGAGCCATCCCATGATTGGTCGCCTCACAGGAACATTGATCGAAAAGAACCCGCCCACGCTCACGGTCGATGTGCACGGCCTGGGCTACGAAGTCGACGTGCCGATGAGCACCTTTTACAACCTGCCGGCGACGGGCGAAAGCGTATCGCTGCACACCCACCTGATCGTGCGCGAAGATGGCCATTTCCTCTTCGGCTTCGGCACCGAGGGCGAGCGTGCCGCCTTTCGCCAGTTGCTCAAGATCAGCGGTATCGGCGCGCGCACGGCGCTGGCCGTACTCTCCGGCATGTCGGTCGCGGAACTGGCGCAGGCGGTGACGCTGCAGGATGCCGCGCGCCTGACCAAGGTGCCCGGCATCGGCAAGAAAACCGCCGAGCGCCTGCTGCTGGAACTGCGCGACCGTCTGCCCAAGACGCTCTCAGGCTCAACGGTGAAAGTCGGCGCCGGAGATACGGCGCCGGATGCCGCCAGCGACATCATGAATGCCCTGCTGGCCCTGGGCTACAACGAGCGTGAGGCGCTGGCGGCGATGAAAGCCCTGACACCCGAGGTCTCGGTCGCCGACGGCATCCGCCAGGCGCTCAAGCTGCTGTCGAAGAGCTCCTGAGCCGTTAAACTCGCTTCATGGCCATCCAGACCGACAAGTTCGCCGAACCCGCGCCCGAGCGCCTGATCGCGGCCGGCAAGGAATCGAACCAGGAAGAGGCGCTGGAGCGCGCGCTGCGGCCGCGCAAGCTGGCGGACTACGTCGGACAGCAGAAGATCCGCGGCCAGCTCGAGATCTTCATCGAAGCCGCCAAGCGCCGCGCCGAATCGATGGACCACGTGCTGCTGTTCGGCCCGCCCGGCCTGGGCAAGACCACCCTGGCCCACATCATCGCCCACGAGATGGGCGTGAACCTGCGCCAGACCTCGGGCCCCGTGCTGGAGCGCGCCGGCGACCTCGCGGCGATGCTGACCAACCTCGAACCGCACGACGTGCTGTTCATCGACGAGATCCATCGTCTCTCGCCGGTGGTCGAGGAGATCCTCTATCCCGCGCTGGAGGACTACCAGATCGACATCATGATCGGCGAGGGCCCTTCGGCGCGTTCGGTCAAGCTCGACCTGCCGCCCTTCACCCTGATCGGCGCCACGACCCGCGCCGGCATGCTGACCAATCCGCTGCGCGACCGTTTCGGCATCGTCGCCCGGCTGGAGTTCTACACGCCCGAGGAACTGGCCCTGATCGTGCGCCGCTCCGCCCACCTGCTGAATTGCGCCATCGTCGAGGACGGCGCGACCGAGATCGCCCGCCGCAGCCGCGGCACGCCACGCATTGCCAACCGCCTGCTGCGCCGCGTGCGCGACTATGCCGAGGTCAAGGCCGACGGCCGCATCACGCGGGAGGTCGCCGACGCTGCGCTGACCATGCTCGACGTCGACCACCTCGGGCTCGACGTCATGGACCGCAAGCTGCTCGGCGCCATGCTGGAAAAATTCGGCGGCGGCCCGGTCGGCGTGGACAACCTCGCCGCCGCCATCGGCGAAGCGCGCGACACCATCGAGGACGTGCTCGAGCCCTACCTGATCCAGCAGGGCTACCTGCAGCGCACGCCGCGCGGGCGGGTCGCCACGGCAAACATCTGGCAGCATTTCGGCCTGCGCTCGCCGCAGCAGCCCAACCAGGAACTCTGGAAGGAATGACTTTGCCCCCCGGCAGGATAGACGTTCGGGTCTATTACGAAGACACCGATGCCGCGGGGATCGTCTATTACGCCAACTACCTGCGCTTCATCGAGCGCGGCCGTACCGAGTTCCTGCGCGCCCTGGGTCACGACCAGGGTCGTCTGATGCAGGAGGGAATTGCCTTCGCCGTGCGATCGGCCGCCGCGGAATTCCTCAGGCCGGCGCGGCTGGACGACCTGCTGGCCGTGGAAACCGGCATCGCGGCGCTGGGGCGGGCGCAGCTCACTTTCGCGCAGCGCATACTGCGCGGCGACGAGTTGCTGCTTGATGCGAAAATACGCATCGCCTGCATCGATCCGGCCACGGGCCGCCCGCAACCGATGCCGCGTCCGATCCACCAGCAGCTGGCCGCCTTGACGAAGGATCCGCAATGAACGTTACCCAAGACCTGTCCATCATCGAACTCGTGCTGCACGCCAGCCTGGTGGTCAAGCTGGTGATGCTGCTGCTGACGCTGGTCTCGCTGATGTCCTGGTACTGGATCTTCCGCAAGGCCTTCGCGATCCGCGATGCGCGCGCCAAGACCGACAAGTTCGAACGCGACTTCTGGAGCGGCGGCGACCTCAACGCGCTCTACCAGAGCGCGGTCAACGACCGCCACCACTGCGGCGCGCTGGAGCGCATCTTCGAAGCCGGCTACCGCGAGTTCGCCAAGCTGCGCGGGCAGAAGACACTCGACCCGGCCACCGTCGTCGACGGCGCGCGGCGGGCGATGCGCGCCACCTACCAGCGCGAGATCGACGACCTGGAAGCCCACCTCGCCTTCCTCGCCTCGGTCGGTTCGGTATCGCCCTACGTCGGCCTGTTCGGCACCGTGTGGGGCATCATGCACGCCTTCCGCGGCCTCGCCAACATGAGCACGGCCACCCTGCAGGCGGTTGCCCCCGGCATCGCCGAGGCGCTGGTGGCCACCGCCATCGGCCTCTTCGCTGCGATTCCGGCAGTGATCGCCTACAACCGCTTCGCCCACGACGTCGACCGCCTCGCCGTGCGCTTCGAGAGCTTCATGGAAGAGTTCTCCAACATCCTGCAGCGGCAGATGCGATGAGGATTTGCGTGCTTGAATTCGCCGCCTCCAGCGGCGCCAGAATAGTCACCCCCTTTCCCGGAAAGGGGGGCGGGGGGAAAGCCCGGCAATGGATCATTAACCGCCGTTGTCTCATGGGGCTTCATCCATGAGACAACGGCGGCTAATGAACGAGATCAACGTCGTGCCCTACATCGACGTGATGCTCGTGCTGCTGGTGATCTTCATGGTCACCGCACCCATGATCCAGACCGGCAGCGTCGACCTGCCCAGCGTCGGCAAGAGCAGCCAGCCGCCGGTGGCGCCGCTGGAAGTGATCATCAAGGCCGACGGCTCGCTGTCCCTGCGCGACCGGGCCAAGGGCAGCGCCGAGCAGGTCGTCACGCGGGCGGAGCTGCCGGAGCGGCTCAAACAGACCCAGGCGGCCAGCCCGCAGCAACCGGTGCTGATCGCCGGCGACCGCAACATCAAGTACGAACTGGTGCTGAACGTCATGGACGAACTGCAAAAGCAGCAGGTGGCGAAGATAGGACTGCTGGTGCAACCGGCGGCGGGCAAGTAGTTGGCCGGCGACTCCCCGATCCGGCCGCCGGGCAACACGGCGGGCAAACGCATTTCCATTGCCCTGGCCGTGGCGGTGCATCTTGTCCTGGCCGCCTTCCTCTTCTACGGCGTGAGCTGGCAGACCAAGTCGCCGGATGCGGTCGAGGTCGAACTGGTGCGCGCCGTGCCGGAGCCCCCTCCCCCGCCTGTCGCCGTACCGCCAGCGCCGACTCCCGAGCCGCCACCGCCGGCACCGGAACCGAAACCGGCGCCGCCGCCGCCCAAGCCGGACATCGCGATCAAGGAAAAGGAGAAGCCCAAGCCGCCGCCGCCCAAGCCGGTGCCGGCCCCGCGCGTCGACCCCTTCCAGGAGCAGCTCAAGCGCGAAGCCGAACAACTGACGCAGCGCAAGCAGGCCGAAAGCGCCGCCCAGGAACTGGCCCAGGTCAAGGCCAGCCAGGCCGCCGCCGCGCGCAACAAGGCGATTGCCGACTACCTCGGCCGCATCCGCGGCAAGATCCGCGGCAACATCGTGTTGCCACCCGACATCAAGGGCAATCCGGAGGCGGTGTTCGAAGTAACCCAGTTGCCCAGCGGCGAAGTGATCAGCGTCAGGCTGAAAAAATCTTCCGGAAACCCGGCCCTCGACGCCGCCGTCGAGCGGGCCATCCTCAAGTCCAGCCCGCTGCCAAGACCCGAACAAAGCGATGTATTCAATCGTTTGCTGAATATCCCCTACCGGCCTCTGGACGACTAGGCGGCTTATAATTCAGCCGATGAAATTCAATGCCTTGCTCGTTGCCGCCGGCCTGGCGATGGCGCCTGTGCTGGCACATGCCCAGCTTACGGTCGAGATCACCGGCGCCGGCGCCAACCGGCTTCCGGTCGCCATCGCCGACTTCACCGGCGAGCGCATCGTTGCCCAGGCCCTCACCTCGGTGGTCCGCGCCGATCTCGAGCGCAGCGGGCTGTTCCGCCTGATCGATGCCGGCGCGCCGCTGGCCGACAACGCCGCACCGCCTTTCGACGATCTCAAGACGCGCGGCATCGACGCGATTGCCGGCGGCAGCGTGGCGCCGGCCGGCGAGGGCCGCTTCGAAAGGGGGGTACGCCTTTCCGATGTGCCCCGGCAGGCGACGCTGGGCAACCCGGCCTACCTGCATACCGGCGTGCAGCTGCGCGCCACGGCGCACCGCATCTCCGACTACATCTACGAAAAGCTGACCGGCGAGCCCGGCGTGTTCTCGACGCGCATCGCCTACGTGGTGAAAAGCACCGGGCGCTTCGAGCTGAAGATCGCCGACGCCGACGGCAGCAACGACCAGGCGGCCCTGGCCTCGCGCGAGCCCATCATCTCGCCGGCCTGGTCGCCCGACGGCAGCAAGCTGGCCTATGTCTCCTTCGAAGCCAAGAAGCCGGTGGTCTATGTCCATGACCTGGCCAGCGGCCGCCGCCATGTCGCCGCCAACTTCAAGGGCTCCAATTCGGCGCCGGCCTGGTCGCCCGACGGCAAGCAGCTGGCCGTGGTGCTGACCAAGGACGGCTCCTCGCAGCTCTATGTGGTGAATTCCGATGGCAGCGGCGTGACCCGCATCGCCACCTCGTCGGGCATCGATACCGAGCCGCGCTGGTCGCCCGACGGCCAGCACATCTATTTCACCTCCGACCGCGGCGGCAGCCCGCAGATCTACCGCATCGCCAGCGGCGGCGGCAATGCCGAGCGCATCAGCTTCGAAGGCAGCTACAACGTCACGCCGCGGCCTTCGCCCGACGGCAAGAGCCTGGCCTTCATCGCCCGCAACGGCGGCCGCTTCCAGCTGGCGCTGATGGACCTGGCGACCAAGCAGGTGCAGATACTGACCGATTCGACCAAGGACGAATCGCCCAGTTTCGCCCCCAACGGCCGCATGATCCTCTACGCCACCGAAATCGGCGGTCGCGGCGTGCTGGCGGCCGTCTCCGCCGATGGCCGCGTCAAACAGAAACTCTCGGTGCAGGCCGCCGACGTTCGCGAACCTGCCTGGGGCCCCTTGGTCCGATAGACACGCCATTCGCCGCACTCATCCAGGAAACCACCATGCGCGCACTCATCAGCCTTTCCGTCCTGTCCCTGCTGCTGGCCGCCTGCGGCTCCCAGCCTCCCGCCCCCGAGCAGAACCCCGCCGGCGTCGAATCGCGCACGCCATCCGGGGTCAGGGTCGAAACGCCGCCGGTCAAGGAAATCAAGCCCGAGGCGGCCTTTGATCCCAACAGCATCGCCGCGCTGAAGGACCCGCGCAGCCCGCTGTCGAAGCGCAGCGTGTACTTCGATTATGACAGCTACGTGGTCAAGGACGAGTTCCAGGCCCTGCTCGGCGCCCACGGCAAGTTCCTCGCCGCCAATCCGAAGATGAAAATGCTGATCCAGGGCAACGCCGACGAGCGCGGCAGCCGCGAATACAACCTGGCGCTCGGCCAGAAGCGCGCCGACGCGGTGCGCAAGGCGCTGGTCCTGCTCGGCGCCCGCGAAGACCAGCTCGAAGCCGTCAGCCTGGGCGAAGAAAAGCCCGCCTGCAGCGAATCAACCGAAGACTGCTGGGCCAAGAACCGCCGCGGCGACATGCTCTATTCCGGCGAGTTCTGAGCATGCGCCGCCTCAACCCGCTGCTCGCGGCGATACTCGTGGCGGCGCTGGCCTTGCCGGCGCGGGCCGGCATGTTCGACGACGAAGAAGCCAGGGCGCGCATCGAGGCGCTGAAGGGCGAACATGCCGAACTGGTCAAGCGGGTCGATGGCATCAACCGCAACCAGATCGACTTCGCCAACCAGATCGAGGCCGTCAGGGCCGACATCGCCAAGCTGCGCGGCCAGATAGAAGTCCTGACCTACGAGCTTGAGGCGACGCAGAAGCGGCAGAAGGATTTCTACGTCGACCTCGACAACCGCGTGCGCAAGCTGGAAACCGCGCCGCCGCCGGAAGCCAAGCCGGAAGTACCGAAGCTCGATCCGGCACAGGAAACCCGGGATTACGAAGCCGCGCTGGCCAATCTGAAGGCGCTGAAATACAAGGAGGCCGCCGCAGGCTTCCTCGCCTTCATCAAGGCCTACCCGAACGGCACGCTGGCCGCCTCGGCCCATTACTGGGGCGGCTACGCCCATGCCCAGGCCAAGGACCATGCCACCGCCGCCGATCTTTTCGGCAAGTTCGCCGCCGGCTGGCCGACCGACGAACGCGCCGCCGGCGCCCTCGAAAGCCGCTTCAGCAGCCTCGAGGCGCTGCGCATGCCGATTGCGGCGCGCGCCACGCTGGAACTCCTTGCCGACAAGTACCCGGCGACCGATCCGGGCAAGCGCGCCAAGCTGCGGCTCAAGCGCAAATAACGCCCGTGGCTCCGAAAGCCAAACTCAGGTAATGAGACGCTTGCAGCATCGCCTTGCCATGGGCGAGCAAGTTCGCCCCGCCCCCCTTCGCCCCCCTCGCGGGGGGTTAGCAAACGGTTCGCTACGCTCGATATTAAAAGCGACCCTCCCTGTTGCTTGGCGCTAGGCACGGCGCCATGCTGCGCGTCACCGAGATCTTCCATTCCCTGCAGGGCGAGACCAGCCGCGTCGGGCTGCCGACGGTGTTTGTGCGCCTCACCGGCTGCCCTCTGCGCTGCGTCTGGTGCGATACGGCCTATGCCTTCAGCGGCGGCGAACTTCTCGCCCTGGAGGAAATACTGCAACGTGTCGCCGCGTTCGGCTGCAACACGGTCTGCCTTACCGGCGGCGAACCCCTGGCGCAAAGGGAAGCCGCCGACCTGCTGGCGGCGCTATGCGACGCCGGCTACTCGGTGTCGCTGGAAACCAGCGGCGCGCTCGACATCGGCGTCGTCGATCCGCGCGTCTCACGCATCGTCGACCTCAAGGCCCCCGACTCGGGCGAGGCGGCGAAGAACCGCTGGGAGAACCTCGACCTGCTGACGCCGCATGACGAGTTGAAGTTCGTCCTCGCCTCGCGCGAAGACTACGACTGGGCGGTTTCGGCGTGTCGCCAGCGCCGACTCTTCGAGCGCTGCCCGGTGCTGTTCGCGCCCGTGCAAGGGCAACTCGATCCGGCGCAGCTGGCGCAATGGCTGCTGGCCGACCGCCTGCCGGCGCGCTTCCAGCTCCAGTTGCACAAGGTCCTGTGGGGCAACGCGCCGGGACGCTGAACGCGCCTTCAGGTCGGCAGCATCGGGCAGGGCGGGCGCTTGGCCGAAATCACCCTCGTATTGACGCCAGCGTAGTTGAGGCCGCCGAAGAGGCGCGCGTATTCGATTTTCACGCAGCGGTCCATGACCACGTCGAGCCCCGCCGCGGCGGCCATTTCGACCGCCTCGCAATTGACCACGCCGAGCTGGAGCCAAAGGCAGCGCGCGCCGATGCGCACGGCCTCGCGCGCGATGGGCAGGGCGTCTTCCGGCTTGCGGAAGACGTCGACCATGTCCACCTTCACCGGGATAGCCGCCAGGTCGGGATAGCTCTTCTGGCCGAGGATCTCGGGCGCCGCCGGATTCACCGGAATCACCGTGTAACCGTGTTCCAGCATGTACTTGGCGGCGAAGTAGCTGGGGCGATTCCAGCTCGGCGACAGGCCGACCACGGCGATTACACGATTGCCCTGCAGCACCCGGCGCAGGCCGGCGACATCATCGACAAGCATCGCTTCCACCTCCTGATTGCGGACGATTATGCCACCGGGCAGGGTGCCGGCCCGCACGGTACACGCGCCAGCCGCCAGTTCACCACGGCCCAGTCCCAGACTGTTGCCACATCCGCCGCCGCCAGTTCCGGCGGTGGCGCCTGGCCGAGGAAGTCCAGCGCCGCCACCAGTGACGGCGCCGGGCGGCCCACATCCAGCGGCCGCGCCAGTGTCTGCTTGGAAAGCTTTTCTCCGGCCGCATTGACCGCCACCGGCAGGTGCGCATAGGCCGGCGTCGCCACGCCCAGGCATTGCTGCAGAAGAATCTGGCGCGCGGTCGACTGCAGCAGGTCGGCTCCGCGCACCACGTCGGTGACCCCGGCCTCGGCATCATCCACCACCACCGCGAGTTGGTAGGCGAACAGGCCATCGGCGCGCAGCAGGACGAAATCGCCGGCATCCGTCGCCAGGTCGCTGGTCATCGGACCCTGGATGGCGTCGTCGAAGGCAATGCGAGCATCGCCGACACGCAGCCGCCAGGCCCGCGCGCTGCGTCCGACGGGCAGGCCGCCGCGGCAGGTGCCCGGATAGATCGCCGCACCGTCGGGGGCCAGCATCGAGTCCGCCAGCTCGCGGCGCGTGCAGGCGCAGGGGAACACCCGGCCGCCGGGCTTCAGGCGCTCCAGCGCCGCGGCATAGGCTTCGCCGCGCCGGCTCTGCCAGACCGGCGCGCCGTCCCATTCAAAACCGCAGGCTTCCAGCGCGCGCAGGATGGCATCGGCGGCGGCCGATGAGCACCGCGGCGCATCGACATCCTCCATGCGCAACAGCCATTCGCCGCCCCGCGTCCGCGCCTCGAGGAAGGAGCCCGTCGCCGCCACCAGCGAGCCGAAGTGCAGGGGGCCTGTAGGCGAAGGGGCAAAGCGGCCACGATAAGCTTTTTTCACACCGTCCATCGTGCTTCGAATTGGCATGCTGCGCCGCAAAACGGTAGGATTCGCATCATTTCATTCCGGGATCTGACCATGGCCACGCTGGAACTCAACGCCGACAACTTCCAACAGACGATCAACGAGAACGCCAACGTGATCATAGACTTCTGGGCGCCCTGGTGCGCACCCTGCCGCGGCTTCGCGCCGACCTTCGAAGCCGCCTCGGAGAAGCAGCCCGGAATCGTCTTCGCCAAGGTCAATACCGAGGAGCAGCAGGAAATCGCCGCCGCCTTCAACATCCGCTCGATTCCCACCCTGATGGTCTTCCGCGACCAGATCATCATATACTCCGAGGCAGGCGCCCTGCCCCCCCAGGCTTTCGACCAGTTGGTCGAGCAGGCGATGGCACTGGACATGGATCAGGTGCGCGCCGATATCGCCGGCCAGGCGGGAAGCGCCTGAAACACATGCCGCGGCTGGCGACAGAGCAAGTCCGGAAAGCTCTCCTGCTGAAACGATGAAGCCCCTTTTTGGTCCGCGACTGAGCGACGACGCGAACATCCGCCGCGTGCGCATGTTGTATGCCCGATTTCCTACGGGCGCCGTCTCGGCGCTGGTCGGCGTCTTCCTCGGTTTCATCGTGCTGCTCGACGGCACCAGCCTCGACCTGATCAAGGCCTGGGCGGTGTACATGGTTTCCGTCATCGCCGCGCGCATGTGGATCTGGCACATGTTCGACAGCGCCGACCTCAGCGGGCAGACAGTCCGCCGCTGGGAATGGATCTTCGCTGCCGGCGCCCTGCTTACCGGCCTCGGCTGGGGAGCGCTGTTCGGCCCGCTGCATCCGCCGGCCAACCATCCCGAAGCGCGCATCATGATCGTGCTGCTGGTCATCGTCGTCAGCTTCGCCGGCGCCGTCTTCCTCGCATTGAGCAACCCGAGCTTCTGGCTTTTCGTCACCGCCGCACTGGGACCGGCAATGATGCACTACCTCGTGGTGCTCGGCCCCCGGCTGCAGTGGCCGATCACCGCCGCCATCTGCTGCATCGTGGTGCTGGTGCTGCTGCAGCGCACGCTGCACCAGTCGGCGAGCGTCAGTCTCGAACGCAGCACCGAGGCGGAAACCCTGCTCGCCGAACAGCATGCGATCTTCGACTCCTCGCCGCTGGGTATCGCCATGCTCGAGGACAAGCGCATCATCAAGTGCAACCTGCGCCTCGCCGAACTGCTCGGCCGGCGCATCCTCGACCTCACCGGCGCAACGCTGCAGCAGCAGTTTTTCAGCCCCGTCGAGGCCGACCAGTTCCTCGCCGACAGCGCAGCCGCCTTCGACAAGGGCAGGGTCGCGCAGGGCATGTACCGCATGCGCCGCGCCGACGGCACGCAGTTCTGGGCCGAACTATCCGGGCGTCGGATGGCCGGCAGCGGCAAACACAGCGTATGGATGATTGCCGACGTGACCTTGCGCATGGCCAACGAACGCCGCGCCCGTCCCCGGGAAACTGAAGCCGCGCCGTCGCGCACGGCCTAGCAGCAGCTCGCGATTGCGCGAAAGACGGCTCAGACGTTGAACGGGAAGTATAGGCAGAATGCCTTACTACCCCATGGCATCATGAAATTGATGCTTATTTCGTACCCGATTTTTGTATCACCACCGAACA
>JALHNN010000049.1:10550-10826 GCA_022843505.1 Sulfuritalea sp. | reverse complement strand
AGCTTGACGCGCATGTGCTGTTCCAGGCGCTGGATCAGGCCGTCGATGCGCTCGATGAACTCCTTGACCCGCGGCTGCATCAGCGCCGTGACCGTGGAGGTGAACAAGTGGATCGCGGTCTTCTCGCCGCATCCGAGACAGGCGCCGTCGCCGCAGTTCATCGAGCCGTAGTTGCGCTTGTCCAGCAGCAGGGTTTCCAGCGCGCCGATCTTCTCGTCCAGGCTGTCGATGCGGCTGTATTCGGGCGGCGTGGTCGGCAGTTCCAGCCAGGTGTTC
>JALHNN010000049.1:5393-10540 GCA_022843505.1 Sulfuritalea sp. | reverse complement strand
GGTCACCATCTTCAGCGCCTTGTCCTCGCAGACCGTGACGCACAGCGCGCAGCCCTTGCAGGTGTAGGGATTGACGGTGATGGAGAACAGGCCGCCGCTGCCCTTGGCCTTCTTCTCGCGATTGCCCCAGTAGGGCTTGGTGGCGGCGAACTGGAAGCCGCCGAGGTGGATCTGCAACTGGGTGAATTCGCCGGCCAGACCGGCGCGCTCGGCTTCCGGCGTCTCGGCCAGCACCGCATCCATGGCGCGGTCGAACAGCGGCCGGACGAAGCCGCTTTCATTGTCCACCAGCGTGCGCAGCTTCTTCTCGACGGCGCGCACGGCGCGGCGCAGGTAGCGGGTCGGCGTGCCGCTGGTCTCGATGCGATTCACCGCCGCGTTGAAGACATCGCCGATCGAGCTGACCAGACCGGGGATGGCCGAGTCCGGGCACTCGACGTAGCAGTTGCCGCAGGCGGTGCAGTTCTCGGCGATCCACTCCGGATGCTCGAAGCGGATGCCGGTCATGTCGCGGAAGACACCGGTGGCGGCCGGCACCAGCGAAGCGCCGATGAAGGGATCGACGAGGTTGTCGTTGCCCTTGCCGGTCAGGTAGAAATGGCCGGTCTGTTCCCAGAAGCGGTGGATGTCGCCCACTTTACCCAACTGCGTGCCGTCAGGAGCCGGCAGTTGCCTGAGCATGATCGGCAGGCCGGCTTCCTTCCTGACGAAGCCCTTGCGCGTGGCGCCGACGTCCTTCTCGGTGATCTCGGTCAGCTCGGTGAAGCCGCGCCGCACCACGCGCAGGTTGTCGGCCACCACGCGCGCACCCTTGCCGCCGAACTTCGACTGCAGCTGGGCCTCGATCGCGGTGAACAGCGCGTCTTCGGTGAGGCCGGCGTTGGCCATGGTCGGGCTGGCGGCGAAGAAGGCGCCCTGGAAGGCGATGCCCTGCATGCGCAGCTGCAGCTCGGCCGCGCCGGCTTCCTCGCGGGCGATCTGGAAGGCGTCGAGGTAGAAAACGCGGATCTCGTTGTCCGCGATGAACTTCTGCGCCCAGAGCGGGAAGCTGGCCCAGGTCTCGGCGCCGAGGTTGGACTGGATGATGAAGAAGCCGCCCTTCTTCAGGCCCGACAGCGGATTGCTGTGGCCGAACACCGCCGGGTCGGGCGAAAGCACGACATCGACATAGGTGTATTCGCAGTTGATGCGGATCGGTTCCGGCGCCGCCGACAGGTAGTAGGTGGTCGGCTGGCCCTTCTTCTCCGAGCCGTATTTGGGGTTGGCCTTGATGTCCCAGCCCAGCAGCTCGAACAGGGTCATCGCCAGGTTCTTGCCGGTGGTGATGGCACCCCAGCCACCCACCGAATGCATGCGCACCGTGATCGCGCCGCGGGGCAAGAGGTTGGGGTTCTCCGAGCCGCGCACACCCAGCGCGCGGATCTGCGGGTACTTGTCGGCGAGGTCCTGCTGGTGCACTTCGTCCTTGGGGTTCAGCGGATCGCGTGCGAAGTCGATCGACAGGTAGAAAAATTTACGCTGAGGGCTCTCGGGGAGCATGTTCTCGACGGCGCCGATCAGCGCCTCGGGCTGCAGGTCGCGGCTGCCCAAACCATAGCAGCCGGAATACAGGCGCGGCATCTCGGCCGCCGCATACACCGCATAGCCGGCGTAGGGAGCGTCCTTCTGCCCCTGGGCAATCGCCATGCCGTTTTCCACGCACTTCATCAGCGTGGCGCGCACTTCGCGCATCAGCGGCAGGTCTTCGGCCAACGGCTGGTCGGTGCGCTCCAGCACCGCCACGCCCCTCTTGCCGCGCAGCACCTCGCCCAGCAGGTCGCCGGGGAAGGGGCGGAACATGGTCAGATTCACCACGCCGACCTTGAGCTTGCGCGTCTCGCGCAGATAGTCGGCAACCGCCTCGGCCTGCACGATCATGCTGCCCATGCCGAGGATGATGTAATCGGCATCCTCGGTCTTGAAGCCCGAGACGCGCTGGTAGCGGCGCCCGGTCAGCGCCGCGAACTCGTCCATGCAGCCGTCGGCGAGCGCCTCGACGTGGTCGAAGAAATACGGGCGCTGGCCGGCGGTGGCCTGCATGTAGGCATCCTGGTTCTGCACCGAGCCCGACAAGAGCGGCAGGTCCACGTCCCAGAGCGCCGGCACGCGGCGGCGCTTCGGGCCATAGAGCATCTGCTGGGCCGGTGTCGGCGAATCGATCAGGTCGTCCGGGCGGCCGAGGTATTCGGCCACGAGTTCGCGCTCGGGCAGGACGCAGGATTCGATCAGGTGGCTGGTGAGGAAGCCGTCCTGGCCGACGATGGCCGGCGTCAGCGAGAGTTCGGCGGTCTTGCGCGCCACCAGGTTGAGGTCCGCGGCCTCGGTGGCGTTCTTCGCCATCAGCTGGATGAAGCCCGTGTCATCGACGCAGTGGTAGTCGTCGTGGCCGGCATGCACGTTGAGCGAAGCCTTGGTGATGGCGCGGCAGCCCATGTTGAGCACGTAGGGCAGGCGCTTGCCGACCGCCGCATACAGCGATTCGTGCATGAAGGCCACGCCCTGCGCCGAGGAGAAATTGGTCGCGCGCAGCCCGGTCATCGCCATGCCGGCGGTGACGCCGGCGGCGGCGTGCTCGGACTCGGGCTCGATGAAAATCAGCGGCTTGTCGGAAATGTTGAGGTGGCCCCTGGCGACTTCCTCGGCCCAGTACTCGCCCATCTGCGTCGAGGGCGTGATCGGGTAGGCGCCAGCGGCGTCGGACGACTCGCGCTCGACGTGGATCACGGCGGTGTTGCCGTCCACCGCGTCGCGCACGCCGGGGTACTTGACCTTGCCCGTGGCGACGCCGGCGCCGGTTTGCGGCAGCAGTCCGGTGGAGAAGATTTTCTTGATCATCGAAAGGCTCATGGCGGCTTCCTCGTATTTCGTATGCGGCGGATTCAGACGTGCAGCGGCAGGGGCTCGTTGCGCAGGATCTTCTTGGCGGCAGCGCCCTTCACGGCGCGGTCGGGGGTGTCGAACCAGACGATGGCGCCGGTCGGGCAACGCTCGATCGGTTCGCGCGTGGCCTGGTCATTCCAGTCGTAATTGACCACGGCCAGGTTGTTGGCAAGCTGCATCAGCTTCAGCGGCGCATCGGCGACGCACTTGCCGCAGGCGGTGCAGGCCACCTCGCAGGAAGCCTCGGCGGTGTCGCCGTCCGCCTGGTTCTTGCAGGCCACCCAGAGGCGGTGGCTGATGGCTTCGAGGCTGAACAGGCCCTTGGGGCAGACCTCGACGCAATCGTTGCAGGCCGTGCATTTCTCGCTGTCGACCACCGGCAGGCCGTGCATGTCCATCTGGATGGCATCGAAGGTGCAGACATTGGCGCAGTCGGCCAGCCCCAGGCAGCCCCAGGCGCATTCCTTGCCCCCGCCCGAAACCACCGCCGCCGCGCGGCAGGTCTTGAGGCCTTCGTAGCGGGCGCGCAGGAAGGCGACATGGCGGCCGCCGCCGCAGGCCAGGCGCGCGACCTGCTTTTCCACCGTGCCGGCGGCGACGCCGAGCAGGTCGGCGATGCCCTGGCGCTGCTGCGGCGTACTCACCGTGCATTTGGCGGGAACCACGTCGCCGCCCACCACCTTCTCGGCGAAGTCGCGGCAGCCGGCCTGGCCGCAGGCGCCGCAGTTGGACTTGGGCAGCAGGTCCTCGACCTGGCCGATGCGCGGGTCTTCGAAGACGTAGAGCTTCTTGTTGGCGATGGCGAGCAGGAGCGCGAGCAGTACGCCCAGACCGGCCATGAAGCCACCTGCCACCGCGAGATTCGTCAACGACTCCAAACCGCCCGCTCCCTCCGTCACGCGGTTTTGTTTAGGCTTAAACAACACCGCAACATGAACATGGTTTTCGCCGCGGCCCGCTTGGAGGCGAATGCACAAAAGCGCAAGCGCCGGCCAGTCTTGGTCGAGCGATTCAGGAAGCGCCGGCTCCGGCCTTGAGGGCGGACACCGTCGCTTCGATCACGTCGCAGCCGGGGGTTGCTCCCCGCCTGCAAGGAGGAGCCGGCGCGTTGGCGCCAGCTCGGGCGTGCGCTCAGGCCAGGGTTTCGACCCGAACGCGTGTGACCGGTCAACTATAAGTCGACCGACCCTTCAGCCTTGATGGATATTTTTGATTTCAGTATTCGCCGAGTTCATCTGCCGGCCGTGACAAGGGCATGCGCCCCCACCCAGCCCAGCAATTCGGCCACCACGGCCTCGCGTTCGAGGTCGTTGAGGGTTTCGTGGCGGCTGCCCGGCCACAGCCGCAGGGTCTTGTCGGCCCCGCCCCAGGCGGCATGGATCTCGCGGCTGCCATCCGGATCGGTGAGGCGATCGGCATCGCCGTGGAACAGATACACGGGCAGCTTCATCTCCGCCGCCAATGCGCGATTGGCCTCCATCGCCGCCAGCAGCTCGGCGCCGGTGCGCGCCGGCGGCGCCTTCAGGCTGACCAGCGGATCATTGACGTAGGCCGCCACCTGCGCCGGATCGCGGCTGATCACCGTCGGATCGAAGCGTGTGCCGCGCAGGTGCGGCAGCCAGCGCGACAGCAGCGGCGCCAGTGCGATCAGCAGGCGCGGCACGTCGCCGCCGATCTTGAGTGCCGCCGAGGATAGGACCAGCCCGGCCATCGGCTGCCGCCGTTGCGCCGCCCAGCGCAGGGCGATGGCCCCGCCCATGCTGTGGCCCATGAGGAACAGCGGCCGCCCCGCCGCGAGTTCCTCCGCTTTCGCCCATAGCGCATCGACATCGAGCAAGTAGTCGTCGAAGCGTTCGACATAGGAGCGCTCGCCCGGCGATCTCCCATGGCCACGCAAGTCGACCGTGACCACGCCGATGCCCTGCGCATTGGCCTGCGCCGCCAGCCAGGCATAGCGCCCGCCATGCTCGGCGATACCATGCACCACGGCGATCACCGCCCGCGCGCCATCCGGCATCCAGGCCCGTGCCGCCAGCGCCAGCCCGTCAGCCGTGGTGAGACTGAACTCCCCCGGCGCGACGCTCACTTGCGGATGACCCCCCGGGCGACGTCGTAACAGGCGTCGATGTGGGAGTTGCCGAGGTAGATCATGGCCGACACGCTGAGCGCGGCAGCGGCCGCCTGTCCGGCAAAGGGCAGGTACTTGAGCACCTGTTTGGTCGCCAGGC
>JALHNN010000049.1:1500-5383 GCA_022843505.1 Sulfuritalea sp. | reverse complement strand
GGCGCACGCCGACCTGCTTCAGCGCCGCCAGCACCAGCTGCTTCGTCACCTCGCGCCCGACCAGGCTGGTGCCGGCCTTTTTCAGCATCGCATACACCAACACCTTGTGCTGGGTATCGAGCTGGCCGATCTGCTCCGGCGTCAGGCCGAACTTGCGGTTAATCGCCGGGACCAATTCCATCAGCATCGCCACGTCGCCGGCGATGTCGATACCCGGCAAGGGCAACAGCGTCAGCCCGCCCGAGGTCGCGGCACGCCGCCGCACCATGCTGCGGCAGGTGGCGCGCACGCGGTCCAGATCCGGCAGGGTCGCCGGCAGCGTCTCCGCTTTCCGGGTCACGGCTTGCGCTGCGGGTAGGTCGGATGCCCGTCGCCGATCTCCCACCACGGCGCCTTGGAGTCCGTGAAGATGTGGAAGATGTCGGCGCAGGTGAAGGGCGTATCCACCGTGCCCAGCCGCAGGCGCAGCAGCTCGGGCGCGTCGTCCTTGGCGCTGTAGATCGGGCTGCCGCAGACCTTGCAGAAGGCCCGCACCTTGTCCGGCGAGGAGCGGTACTCGCTGATCAGCTCGGTACCCGAGAGAAAGCGGAAGCGGTCCCTGGCCACCGGCGCCACCGTGGCGAAGGCCGAGCCCTGCGCCTTGCGGCATTGCGAGCAGTGGCAGACCGAGATGTGCTCTATCCCGCCCTCGTAGCGGTAGCGGATTCCGCCGCACAGGCAGCCGCCCTCGATCATGCCTCGCCCCTTTCCGCGACGGTCTTGAGCTCCCGCAGTCCCTGCTCGAACTGCGCGCCGACCATCTTGTCCATGTTGAAGAAGAGGCCCATCACTTTCGACAGGACGTTGTTCGGCCCGTACATCGCCCAGGTGAATTCGGTTGCCCCGTCGCGCTCCTCCAGCAGGTATTCCGCCATGTTGTGCGCCTCGAAGGGCTTGAGGAAGTCCAGCTTGATCAGCACGCGCTCGGGCGCCACGGCCTCGACGATCTCCATGCGGCCGTGGCCGACCTTGTTGTTGCCCTGCCATTCGTAGCCCGCGCCGACACCGCTGGCCGCGCCGAAATGCGTTTTGCGCATCGCCGGGTCGAGCGGTGCCCAGGGCGACCAGGCATCGAAGTTGTGCAGGTCGGCGACATAGGCGAAGAGCTTTTCGCGCGGCGCGGCGATGCGCATCGAACGCTGGATACGAAAGTTCGCGGGCCGCGTAGCGACATAGAGCATCAGCGCCGCCAGCAGCAGAAAGACAAGGGACAGCATCAGCTTGATCACGGTGGTCTCCTCGAAAATATTGAAATTCCGCTGCTCAGACCTCGCCCGTGTATTCGCCGCGTGCCGGATAGTCCTTGGCGATGGCGAAATCGATGGCACCGAGCAAATCCTGGAACGAGGGACGGGCAAAGGGCATGGTCTGCACCGCGCCATAGTAGAGCGTGCCGTCGGGCCGCACCAGGAACACCCCCGGCTCGCTGAACAATGCCGGTTCCTCGATGCCGATCGAGGTCTTGCCGCGGGAGGTGCTGATGTAAAGACCCCACTGCCGCGCGCTCTTCAGGCTCAGGCCGAAGCCGAAGCGCAGCCCGGAGGCTTGCACCTTTTCCGCCATCAGCCTTGCGCGCTCTTCTTCGTCGCTGCTGACGGCAATGATGCCGACGCCGCGCTGGGCGAATTCCGGCGCCAGGCGTTCAAGCTCCATGAGGTACTTGGCGCAGATCGGGCAATGCAATCCGCGATAGAAGACGACCAGGTCGAATCGCTCGGCGGGCGCGGCACCCAGCACGTATCGGCCGCCACCGACCAGTGCGACATTCAATGCGGGTACGGGATGACGGGGCAACAGGGCATGCATGGCAAATCCTTTCTGCGGGCGTTGCTCCGCGAAAGCGTCGCGGGGCGCGTCTGATTCACGGGCCTCGGCGAGGCCTCACTTGGGCGGCAGGCTGGCCACGAAGGCCGAGCAGGCGGTGATCCAGTTCTCCAGGGCGGCATCCTCCTCGATGCCGGGCGGATCGACATAGACATAGCCTTTCATTGGCTTGCCGGTGAAGTCCATCGGCCGCACATGCGGCAGGGCCAGCGCATCCTCGTAGCGTGCCGGACCGACGCGGGCCATCAGGGTCTCGCCGACGATGCCGACCGCCATGTGGCCGTCGAGCATGAAGGCGACGCCACCGAACATCTTGCGTTCGCTGACGCCCGGGCGCCCGCGCAGCACGTCGCGGATCCGTTCCGCCAGCCCTTCGTCGTATGCCATGTTCGCCCTCCCCGCAATCGCCGTACCGCCAGCGCCGACTCCTGCTTACCCCGGCCGCCGTGCCAGCAGCGCCCAGACCCCCGCCCCCGCCAGCAGCGAGCCGCCCCCGAGCTTGAAGCCGCGGCGCGCCCGCGCCGAGGCCAGGAAATGATGCGCCGCCGCCGCGAAGCGCGCATACAGCGCGGCATTGATGATCGCCATGACCACGAAGGTGACGGCCAGGATCCACATCTGCGGCGCGACCGCGCTGCCCGGCGTGATGAACTGCGGCAGGAAGGCGACGAAGAAGACGATGCCCTTGGGATTGAGCGCCGTCACCAGCCAGGTGTTGGCGAACAGCCGCCACAGCGAATCCGGCGCCGCCGGCAGCGCCACCTCGGCCGGCCCCACCCCGGCGCGCAGCATGCGCCACCCGAGCCATACCAGGTAGAGCCCGCCCACCGTCTTGACCGCCGTGAACCACCATGCCGAGGCCGCCAGCAGCGCGCCCAGGCCCAGCAGGGACAGCGCCAGCGCGGTCGAGTCGCCCAGCGCCACGCCCGCCACCAGCGCCACGTTGGCGCGCCGCCCATGGGCCAGCGAATAGCCGATCACCGTGAGGATGGTCGGCCCCGGGATCACCAGCAGCACCGCCACCGTCAGCACATAGGCCAGCCAGATTTCGAGTAACACGCCAAACACCTCCCGATGGGGTCCGCACACAATTGCCCGCAAACAATTGACCGCAAACAATTGCCCGCTACAAATCGCCGTACCGCCAGCGCCGACTTCCATTCCGCCTCATTCTACTGCGGGCGAAATCGGCCCCTCGCCCGCGCCGAGGGCTCAGTTGGGCTCCTGCCCGCCCAGGCGCTGCGCCACCCGTTCGCGCTGTGCTGGCGTCATGTGCAGGCCGCACTTGCTGCGCCGCCAGAGCACGTCCTCGGCCGTCAGCGCCCATTCGCGGGCGAGCATCCATTCCAGTTCGCGCTCGTACAGGCCGCCGCCGAAATCCTCGCCGAGGTCGGCCGGCCCGCGCGCATCGCCCAGCAGCTCCGGCAGTTCGCTGCCGTGGCGGCGCGCCAGCGCATCGCGGTGTTGCGGGGGCAGCCAGGGATAGCGCGGCGCGACCTCGCGCGCCACGTAGTCGCCCAGGCCGCCGGCCGGCATGGCGCCGCCGGGCAGGCTCGAGGCTTCGGTCCAGGCCGGGCGCGCTTCGCCCAGCGCCGCCGCGAGCCTATCCACCACCTGCTCGGCCAGCCGCCGATAGGTGGTGAGCTTGCCGCCGAACACCGAGAGCACCGGCACCTGGCCCTCGCCGTCCAGGCGCAGCGTGTAGTCGCGGGTGATGGCCGAGGGGTCGCCCGAGCCGTCGTCATAGAGCGGGCGCACCCCGGCGTAGCGCCACACGGCATCCTGCGGCCGGGGCGCCTGCCGCAGGTAGCGCCCGGCGGCGGCGCACAGGTAGTCGGCCTCGGCATCCGTGGCCTGCGGGTGCCGCGGATCGCCGGACTCCACCACGTCGGTGGTGCCCAGCAGCGTGAAACGCCCCTCCCAGGGAATCATGAACACCACGCGGCGGTCGTCGTTCTGCAGGATGAAGGCGTGCTCACCGTCGTAGAGCCGCGGCAGCACCAGGTGGCTGCCGCGCACC
>JALHNN010000049.1:0-1490 GCA_022843505.1 Sulfuritalea sp. | reverse complement strand
CACGCCCAGGCGTTCGTTCAGCACCTGCTTGACCCAGGGACCGGCGACGTTGGCGATGGCACGCGCCTGCAGCGTCGTTCCGTCGCCCAGGCGGACCTGCCACAGGCCGTCGACGCGCTGCGCCGCGACCAGCTCGGTGCGCGGCAGGATGCTCGCGCCCAGTCGCGCCGCATCGCGCGCATTGGCCACCACCAGCCGCGCATCGTCGGTGCGGCAGTCGGAATAGATGAAGCCGTGGCGATAGCGCGCCTGCAGGCCGGCGTCATAGGGCGGCCGGTCCAGCCGCACCGCACCGGACCCCGGCAGCAGGGCATCGGCATGGTGGCCGCCGAGGTGGTCGTAGAGGAACAGCCCGGCGCGGATCATCCAGCGCGGCCGCAGCCAGGGCACATGCGGCATGACGAAGCGCGCCGGCCAGACCAGGTGCGGCGCCATGCGCAACAGGGTCTCGCGCTCGGCCAGGGCCTCGGCGACGAGGCGGAATTCATACTGCTCCAGGTAGCGCAGCCCGCCATGCACCAGCTTCGAGGAACACGAGGAGGTGGCCCCGGCGAGGTCGCCGCGCTCCACCAGCGCCACCGAGAAGCCGCGCCCCGCCGCGTCGCGCGCGATGCCCGCGCCATTGATGCCGCCGCCGATCACCAGCAGGTCGAGGGGCGGCGCGGATGGCGATGGATGTCCGGACATGGCGGGGATGTTACGCCGTGGCGCGGGCGCCGACATTCATGCCGGGCCGCGCCGGCCCCGTACCGCGACACCCGGGCGCCGCGTCGGTGCGGCTAATCCAGCCAGGGAAACACCAGCCCGAAAATCCCGAAAAATGCCGCCACCAGCCCCAGGTGCCGCACCAGCACACGGTTGCGCCCCAGGCTGCCCGGCACGGTCACGGCCTGTACCCAGAGCCCGAGCAGGTAACCGAGAAAGGTCGCCAGCGAGCCCCAGAGCAAAGCCCGCTCGAACCAGTAGCCGCCGTGGCCGAACACCACCCCGGCCAGCAGGCCCAGCACCTGCGCCACCAGGATGGTGACGAACAACGCCCGCACGGGCTTGAGTTCTTCCCAGGAATACTCGAAGGCGTAATCGGGCTGCGCCATGGCCGGACTCAGCCCCCAACGCGGTTGGGGAAGGACACTTCCAGCACCACGCAGCCGACATCGGTGCAGAACGGCCCATGCACCTCGCCCGGCGGCCGGCTGGCGTAATGCCCCGCCTCCAGCCACAGGTCGAAGGCCGCATCGTGCAGCCGCCCGCTGACGATGAACACCTCCTCCGGATAGGCATGCGACTTCCCGCCGAAAGCCGAGGTATCCGCGCCAGGCAGGAAGCGCGTCAGCCGCGTGTATTCGCCCGTGACCGGATCGATGCTCAGCGTCAGCTCCTCCACCATCCCCTCCAGCCCCTTGACCCAGCTCCAGCGCGATTGGCTCGCGGGGCTCAGGGCGTTCCAGTAGGTGGCGGTGGATTTGGGCATGAGGCCAGGTCAGGAATAC
>JALHNN010000048.1 GCA_022843505.1 Sulfuritalea sp. | reverse complement strand
TTCATGATCACCTCGCTGTCCTTCTACGGCATGTCGACCTTCGAAGGCCCGATGATGTCGATCAAGACGGTGAACGCGCTGTCGCACTACACCGACTGGACGGTCGGCCACGTGCATAGCGGTGCCCTTGGCTGGGTGGCGATGATCGCGATCGGCTGCACCTACTATCTGCTGCCGCGCGTCTTCGGCAAGACGGAGATGGCCTCGAAGAAGCTGATCGAGGTTCATTTCTGGGTCGCCACCATCGGCGTCGTGCTCTACATCGCCTCGATGTGGATTGCCGGCGTGATGCAGGGCCTGATGTGGCGTGCGACAAATGCGGATGGCACGCTGACCTACGCGTTCGTCGAGTCAGTCAAGGCAACCTACCCATTCTGGACCATCCGGCTGCTCGGCGGCGTGCTGTTCCTGTCCGGCATGGTCATCATGGCCTGGAACATGTTCCTGACCATGGCCGCAGGCAAGGCCACCGATGCCCCGGTTCTCGAACCGGCCGGCGTTCACTAAGCCCGTCGCCAAGAATAAGGAGCTATGAAATCATGTTGAGTCATGACAAGATCGAACGCAGCGTACCGCTGCTCATCGTCCTAACCATCTTCACGGTGGCCTTTGGCGGCCTGGTCGAGATCGTGCCGCTGTTCTTTCAGAAATCGACCACGACGCCGCTGAACAACCTGGTCAAACCCTACGACCCGGTACGCCTGGCCGGACGCGACATCTACATCCGCGAAGGCTGCTACAACTGCCACTCGCAGATGATCCGTCCTTTCCGCGCGGAGACCGAACGCTACGGCCACTACTCGGTAGCTGGGGAGTTCGTCTATGACCATCCGTTCCAGTGGGGGTCGAAGCGCACCGGACCGGACCTTCATCGTGTCGGCGGCCGCTATTCCGATCAGTGGCATTACACCCACCTGATGAACCCGCGCGACGTGGTGCCGGAGTCGAACATGCCGGCCTACCCATGGCTTGATCGACCGCTGAAGGAGCCGAACATCGGTGCCAAGATGGCGGCCCTGCGCGCGGTCGGTGTTCCCTACACCGACAAGGATATTGCGGATGCGCCGAAAGCTGTCGAAGGCAAGACCGAGATCCAGGCCCTGATTGCATACCTCCAGGGCATGGGCCTAGCGCTCAAGCAGACTCGCTAAGCATATGGACATCAACGACCTGCGCTCCATCGTTACGGTGCTCGCCTTTGTGGCATTCATGGGCATCGTCTGGTGGGCCTACTCGGATCGCCGCAAGCAGACCTACGACGAGGCCGCGCGGCTGCCGCTCGACGACGATACGCCGACGGTTCCGGGCAAGGGCGCGGGTCACGCCGATAACTGAAAGGAAACTGACATGGATCTGAAAAATACCAGCGATTTTGTCAGCGGCTTCTGGAGCATGTATGTCATCGTGATCACGCTGGTCAGCGTGCTCGGATGCGGCGTGTTCCTGCTGCTGCAGGACAAGGCCAAGACGAATGCCGGCAACACGACCGGACACGTCTGGGATGAAAACCTCGAGGAGTACAACAACCCGCTGCCGAACTGGTGGCGCTGGATGTTCTACATCACCGTGGTTTTCGCCCTTGTGTATCTCGCGCTGTATCCCGGCCTTGGCAACATGGCCGGCAGCTTCGGCTGGACCATGCGCGGTCAGTACGAAGGCGAGATGAAGAAGGCCGATGAGCAGTACGGCCCGATCTTCAAGAAGTTCCAGTCTCAGGACATCCGTGCCGTGGCAGCCAACAGCGAAGCGAAGGAAATGGGGCAGCGCCTGTTCCTGACCTACTGTGCGCAGTGCCATGGATCTGACGCCAGGGGTGCCAAGGGTTTCCCGAATCTGGCAGACCAGGATTGGCTGTTCGGCGGCACGCCGGCGCAGATCCAGGAGTCGATCGCCAAGGGCCGCGATGCCGCGATGCCGGCCAAAGGGATCAAGCCGGACCTGAATGGTGATCAAATCAAGGATCTGGCCAACTATGTACGGTCGATGTCGGGCCTCGCTGCTGATTCGATTCGTATACAGCGCGGCAAGGAACTGTTTGCTGTCGCCTGCGCGGCGTGCCACGGACCGGACGGCAAGGGCATGCTCGGTGTCGGCCCCAACCTTGCCGACAAGACCTGGCTCTATGGCAGTTCCGAAAGCGAAATCGTTGAAACGATCACCAAGGGCCGCATCAATCGCATGCCGGCCTTCGGCGAGTTCCTCGGCGACGCCAAGGTGCATCTTCTGACCGCCTATGTCTATGGCCTGGGCGGCGGTGTCAAGGAAGACGCGCCGGCTGCGGCTCCTGCGGCTACAGCTGCAGAACCCTCACCGGTCGCGGAAAAGAAGTAGACTGGCACGAAGAACCCGGCACCGGGATCTCCGGTGCCGGGTATTTTTGCCAAAGACTATAAGAATATCGTAATACGATAATCATGTCGTCCGCCCCCAAATCCTCACCCGTGGAGTTTACGCCGCGCTTCGTCGAGGAGAGCCTCTACGAGGTTCACAAGAAGGTCCATCCCAGGGCCGTGAGCGGGATCTTCGCCACCTGGCGCTGGGCTCTGGTGTGGATCACGCAATTGATCTTCTATGGCCTGTGCTGGTTGCCCTGGAACGGTCGCCAGGCGGTACTTTTCGATCTTGTCGAACGGAAGTTTTACATTTTCGGCCTGATCTTCTGGCCGCAGGACGTATTCTTCCTGGCGGTACTGCTCATCATCTCGGCATATTCACTGTTCCTGTTCACCGCAGTCGGTGGCCGCTTGTGGTGTGGATACGCCTGCCCGCAAACCGTCTATACGGAGATATTTACCTGGATAGAGCAGAAGATCGAGGGCGAACGCAATGCCCGGATCAAACTCGATGCGGCGCCGATGAGTGCGCGCAAGTTCATGCTGCGTGCCGCGAAGTACGGTTCCTGGACGCTGCTCTCGTTGTGGACCGGATTTACCTTTGTCGGCTACTTCACGCCGATCAAGACGCTTTGGGTCGCTACATGGAGTTTTTCGCTGGGGCCATGGGAGACATTCTGGATGTTCTTCTACGGCGCCTTCACCTACCTGTTTGCCGGCCATATGCGGGAGCAGGTCTGCAAGCACATGTGTCCGTATGCGCGATTCCAGGGAGTCATGTTCGATCCCGACACGCTGACCATCACCTATGACACAGAGCGCGGGGAACCGCGCGGGGCTCGCAAGAAGGGCGTCGATCCAAAGGACATCGCCAAGGGCGATTGCGTCGATTGCGGCATTTGCGTCCAGGTCTGCCCGACCGGCATCGATATCCGGGACGGTCTCCAGTACGAATGCATCGGCTGTGCCGCCTGCATCGACGCCTGCGACCAGGTGATGGAGAAGATGAGCTATCCCAAGGGCTTGATCCGCTACTCGACCGAGCATGCGATCGAGGCGCACTGGGGCTGGAAGGAAATTCTCGGTCATATCGTCCGGCCGCGGGTGATCATCTACACGGTCATCCTGGGCGCAATCTGCCTCGCCTTCGTCTGGGGCATCGCCACCAAGCCGTCGCTGCGCGTCGACGTGATTCGCGACCGGGCCACCCTGGCACGCGAGGTCGAAGGCGGACTGGTCGAAAACGTATATCGCCTGCACGTAATCAACGTCTCCGAGACGTCGCACCGCTATTCAATCAGCGTGACCGGCCTGCCGGGGATAGATATCGCGGGCGAGCGTATTCTCGAAGTCCCGGCGGCGGCGGCAAAGTCGATTTCGGTACAGGTGCGCGTTCCTCCCGAGTCCGGCCGCAAGGGCTCCAACCCGATCTACTTCGACGTCAAGTCCCTTGCCGACGACAGGGTCGCGGTCCATGAAAAGGCCAGTTTCCTCCAGCCATGAAGATCGACAAGCCGGCAAGTGACGCTTCGCGCCCCTGGTACAAGGAGCCCTGGCCCTGGTTTCTCGCGGCCGGCCCGGCGATCGTCGTGGTCGCCGGGATCTATACCGCCTGGCTGGCAATTGAGTCGAACGATGGCCTCGTGACCGAGGACTATTACCGCAAGGGGCTGGCGGCGAATCAGACCATTACGCGCACGGAATTGGCTACAAGATTTGGCCTGGTTGCCGGGATCCGCATCGCCGAGGACAGGATGTCGATCAGCCCGAAGACAAGCGACCCCGCGCTCAGCATGCCGCCGAGCCTTGCCGTGACCATTTCGCATCCGACACGCGCCGGCCTGGACCAATCGCTGGTCATGGCCGGCGCGGCGGGGAGCTATTCCCAGGCGGTTCGGCTGCCCGCATCCGGGCATTGGCTGGTGGCGATCGAGGATGAGAGCAAAACCTGGCGCCTGCTGGGCAACGTGATCCTGCCGGCCAACGGCGAAGTGCTGATTGGTGCCCGGCCTGCGAACGGCAAGCCCGCGCAGGCTGACATTCGCAACTGATTTCCAACCTGAAGGAGGCGATATCATGGAAGCGTTGAAACTGCTTGTCAGTAGTGACATCGGTCTGCTCAGCCTGTTTACCATCGGCTTTGTCATCGTCATGGCGATCTACCTCGTGGGCTTCGTCAAGAAGCACGCCGAGGAGGATGCGCGCAATGCCCGATAGGCGATAGCGCGGCAAGCCCCGGAGTTCGTTGGAGGAGACGAGAATGCTCAAGGTGCTGTTGGTGTTGTGGCCGTCGTTCGTGGTTGCCGGGATCGCCGAAGGCGTGTTCTTCACCGTGGTCGATCCGCAGGAGCTCTATCTCTTCGGCGAGCCGGTGCATTATTCGAAGCTTGCAACTTATTCCATCGGCTTTCTCGGCTTCTGGCTCGCCTGCGCCGCATCGAGCCTGATGACCTGGTTTCTGCAACTGGGTCCCGCCGAGATCAACCGGCGTCGCGACGATACAGGCTGAAGGGCTTGCGGCGGCGGATGTCGCCGAAATTGACGGGGTCGGGCTACGTTCGCCCGTAGTTCCGATCGCCGGTTGCCGGCGCGAGCGCCATGATGCGATCGAAGAGGCCGGCAAAGTCGTGTTCGGCATCGGCAACAAAGCGGGGGTCGCCGTTTTCACCGAAAGCGACGCTGATATCCACCCAGTCCTCTCCGCTCAGATGTCGCCGTGCCAAGGGGATCAGGGCGCTTTCCTCTAGCGCCATGTGACGAAGGATGTCATCGGCAAAAGCCTCGACCGCCGCGGAAAAATCCTCCCTGCCGCCGGTCTTGCCGGCTTCAAAGCGCTCGAGTGTCGCGTGCAGCGCGGCCACATAATCCGTGCCTGCAGCATGTTGCTCCCTGAGTTGTTCGATTATCGAGTCCGCGGTGCGGGTGCGTAGCTGCAACCGTGCGAACAGATACGCATCCTCTTTCGGATGATGGCGCTTTTGCGGAAACTCGTCGAGGTAGAAAACAATCGCCCGCAGCAAGCTGAAGTCCGCCGGCAGACGGCCCAGCCGATACTCGCCGACCAGGTGTCGCAGCCCCTGCACAACCGCCGCGAGCGAACGATGCTCGTCGTGGATGATGTTCAGCGCGGAGTTGAACATGTCTCCGGCTCAGAACCGAAGCGGTCAGCGATAAACGAGGACCGGGATCTTCGAGTGGGTGAGAACCTTTTGCGTTTCCGAGCCAAGCAGCAACCCGCTGATGCCGCGCCGTCCATGGGACGCCATGAATATCAGGTCGGCACCGGATTCTTCGGCGGCAGCGATGATGGCCTCATAAGGAATATCGCTCACGGAACTGAGCGAACCGCTCTCGACACCTTCCGCCTTGGCCGCGGCCTCATGGCCGGCAAGTATCTCCCTCGCCTGCTGTTCGGCCATTTCCGCAAACTTGTCCGGTGTCGTCGGGTCAATCAACGCGCCTTCGCCGTAAAAGGCCACGGGATAGTCCGGCTTGGCGAAGAAGAAAGTCACCTTGGCGCGCGTCTCCTTGGCGAAAGCGATTGCGCGCTTTACGGTATCGGACGAGAGCTGCGAACCGTCTGTGGGAACGAGGATATGTTTGAACATGATTTGCATCCTTTTGACAAATGTAAGCCTACCCTACTAAAGAACAATGAGATTGATCAAGGTCAACGGGTGCACCAGCTTGAAGCTTGGCAGGTAGGGCAAAATAACATCACTTGCTGCGCTGCGGGAGGGCGGCGCTGAAATTCGAGAGGAATCATCATGAGCAAGAACAAGCCATCCAAGGCGCCGGCCACCCCCCAGGCGGCATGGCGCGCCGTGAATCAGGCCGTCGAGGCCAAGATTGATCCGATCGGCATGGCAACGCCATTGTTGCATGCGCAGTTGGCCTGGTTGTCCCACCCGCAGGAAATGTCCGAGGCGCTGGCTGATTTCTCCGGAAAGCTCTGGGATCTCCAGGTGCATTCGTGGCACCGCGCGCTGGGCATGCCAAGCAAGGATGTGGTCTCTCCGAAACCCGACGACACGCGTTTTGCCGATCCAGTATGGAACGATTCCGCCACGTGGGACATCGTCAAGGAGTGGTACCTGATGCTTACTCGTCAGGTTCAGGATGCACTCTACGACACGCCGGGGTTGTCGAATCGCGACCGCCGGCGCGCTGCGTTCTGGTGGCGGAAATGGCTGAATGCGATGGCGCCAACCAATTTCCTGCTGACCAACCCTTCAGCCATGCAGCGGGCCATGGAAACACACGGCGAGTCGCTGCTCAAGGGTTTCAATAATTTCGTCACCGACTTCCAGGCGGGCGACGTACAGATGGCGCGTCCGACGGATTTCACCGTGGGCAAGGATCTGGCGACCACGCCGGGCAAGGTCGTTTTCCGCAACCGGCTGCTGGAGGTCATCCACTATGCGCCGACGCGGGAGAAGGTCCATTCGACGCCAATTGTCATCGTTACACCCTGGATCAACAAGTTCTACGTGCTCGACCTCAATGCCAAGAAGAGCATGGTCAAGTTTCTGGTTGACCAGGGGTTCGACGTCTATATCACCAGCTGGAAGAATCCGACGGCCGAGATGCGGAATGTCAGCTTCGACGACTACCTCATGGAAGGCATCGGCCAGATCATCGAAACGGCACGCGGCATCACCGGATCGGCCAAGGTACATGCGGTCGGCTACTGCATCGGCGGCGCCGCGCTTGCGGCATGGATGGCGTGGGCCAATGCCCGCTATGGCGCCAGGGATGTCCCGGTCGCAACCGTGACCCTGCTCACCACCCTGGTCGATTACCACAAGCCGGGCGACATCGAGGTCTTTATCGATGAGAGCAGCATCAAGTGGCTGGAGAAGTCGATGGCCGAGAAGGGCTACCTCGACGGCAAGGAAATGGCATCGGCCTTCCGCCTGCTCCGCTCCAACAGCCTGGTTTGGCATTACGTGGTGCGTGGCTACCTGTTCGGCGATGCACCGCCCCCCTTCGATGTTCTTTTCTGGAACATGGATTCCACGCGCATGCCGGCGAAAATGCACTCCTGGTACCTGCGAAATCTCTACCTCCAGAACCTGCTGATCAAGAAGGATGCGCTGACGCTGGCCGGTGAAAAGATCGATCTCGGACGGATATCGCAGCCCCTGTATGCGGTGTCGGCGGAAGACGACCACATCGCACCCTGGCGCCAGACCTTCCGCATCAACAACTTCGTCGCCGGTCCGCGTCGCTATGTCCTGTCCACGTCCGGCCACATCCTGGGCATCGTCAATCCCGTGGTCAATCCGCCGAAGCGCGATTTCCATGTCGGCACGGTCGAGCGGCACGATACACCGGACGACTGGCTGGACCAGGCGGAGTTCCGCCATGGCAGCTGGTGGGAAGACTGGATGTCCTGGCTCAAGCCGCAATCCGGGCCACTCGTGGCGCCGCCGCCGGTTGAAACCGAGAAGTTCCCGGCGCTTGCCGACGCCCCCGGGACCTATGTTCTCGAGCAGTAAGTGCGGCGCAGCATTGGACCCGGTGGCAGGTCGAGCCGACATCGCGGAGTGATCTCCGCGAGCAGCGTCGAAATGACTAACGCAGCGATCGCTTGACCGGTATCAATGTTTGCCGCGGGCTCCACCCACAGAATCGGCACCTGTTCAACCGGAGCCCACCGAAAATGTCCGCGACCCAGCCGCTGTTCCAGCACCATAAGCACTGTGACGAGATTTTTGCCGACGCCGAGGAGGCCTGCGGCAAGGGTGACTGGGCAGGCGGCGCCAAGGCGTTTGCCGCTTTCGCCGGACAGCTCGAGGCGCATTTCCTGAGCGAGGAGGAAGTGCTTTTCCCGGCATTCGAATCGGCGACCGGCATGGTGTCGGGCCCGACCGAGGTGATGCGCGGCGAACACCGGCAGATGCGCGAATTGCTGGCTCAGATGCAGCAGGCACTCGACGAGCGCGATGGTGAAGGCTTCGGCGGCACGGCGGAGACCCTGCTGATCATGATGCAACAGCACAACATGAAAGAGGAGAACATCCTCTATCCCATGTGTGACAGCGCGCTTGGTGCATCCGAGGTCGGCGCTACGATTGCCGGAAGGCTGGCTGCCGCATGACCATCGTCATCGACGGACGGGAACTGCAACCGCCGGAACCCCTGGAACGCACAATGGAGGCGCTGGAGAAGCTTGGTGACGGCGAGGACATCCTGCTCCTCTTGTATTGCCAGCCCCATCCCCTGTTCAACATCCTGAGAAACAACGGCTACGTCTGGACCGACAACCTGCTTCCGGAGGGAACGCGCGAAATTCGGATTCGCAAGGCGTAGGGGCAATCCAGCCGAGCCGATGCACCCTAACCTATCCTTCGATCAGGCGCCGCCGATCTCGGTTCCGTACCGCTTCTTTCTGGCAGCGCCGTGGTTCGGCGTGCTTGCCGGACTGCTGCTGGCCTGGACGGGCGGCGATGCGCTCGCTTCGCGCTGGACTCCGGAAGCCCTGGCGTTGGCCCACCTGATCGCCGTCGGCTTCATGTTGCAGGCCATGAGCGGGGCGATGTTCCAGTTCATCCCCGTTGCCGTGGGCGGCAATGTGTGGCGCCCATCGGTAGTGGCCAACTTCGTCCAGCCCCTGCTGCTCCTGGGAGCCCTGTCGTTGGTGGCGGGTTTTCTGTTTTCGGCTCCGGTGCTGTTTTCCGCCGCCGTCGCCGCCTTCCTGCTCGGCGTCGGAGTATTTGTCACTGTGGTTCTGCTGGCGCTCTGGCGTACGCCGGCGACCGGCATGACGCTGTGGACCATGCGCATCGCCGTGGCCGGGTTGGCGATCGCCGTGCTGCTGGGCTCGCTGCTGGCGGAAGGGCTGGCCCGTGGCCTGTCATTGCCACTGATCGAACTGGCCAATGTGCATCTTGCCTGGGGCCTGGGTGGATGGGGACTGATGCTGGTCGCGGCGGTATCCTACTTCGTCGTGCCCATGTTCCAGCTCACGCATCCCTATCCGCTGCGATTCGCCCGCGGGTTCGGTCCGCTGCTCCTGCTCCTGGTCACCATCTGGTCGGCACTTTGGTTGGGCGACGATCTGCGCCGCGCGCAGGCAATGGGTTTCCCGCTGGCGCTGCTTTGCGCCGCCTTTGCCGCGATGACGCTCTGGCTGCAGCACACGCGACGCCGGAAAATCGATGATGCGACATCGCTCTACTTTCGGGTGGCCATGATCGCGTTGCTGGCGTTTGCAGCTTCCGGTGCCGCGATGGCGATTCGGCCCGAACTCTCCGATGATCCGCGCGCCTCCGTCTGGCTGGGCATGCTGGCCTTGCCGGGGGTTTTCGTCTCGACCATCTCGGGGATGATGTACAAGATCACACCCTTCCTCAACTGGCTGCACCTGCAGCGCCTGGGCGCGCCCATCTCGGCGGTCCCGAACATGAAGATGATGATTCCGGGGACGGCGATGACCGTGCAGTTTCGCCTCCACGTACTGGCGCTGGTTCTGCTACTGGCGGCCGTCTGGCTGCCGGCGCTGGCCCGCGTTGCGGGCTTGTTCTTTGCGGTGTCCTGCTTCTGGCTGGGCTGGAACCTTATTCTGGCGATGAACAGCTATCGCCGCTTCAGAGATCAAATTCGCGCAAGCGTTTCGCGTTGTTGATGGTGATCTGCTTGCCGCTGACAGCGATCAGGCCATTGGCCGTCAGGTCATGAAAGATCCGGGAAAGCGTTTCCGGTGTCAGGTTCAGGCGCGAGGCAATCACCTGCTTCGAGGTGGGCAGGGAAATGTCGAACGCACCTTCGCTTTCTCCCTCGCCTTGCGGGCAGTGCTGCAGCAGGTATCCGACCACGCGCTGCGCCGAGGAGCGCAAGGAATAGGTTTCGACATCCTGCACCAGAGAGTGCAACCGCATCGACAGGCCAGCCAGCATGCGGCGCGCGAACAGCGGGTCGGTCTCGAGCAGTTCGAACACGGGGGCGCTGCCGATGTGCAGCAGCAGGCTATCGACCAGCGCCTCGGCAAACACCGGGCAGGGCAGGTCGAGGAACATGACGGCCTCGCCGAAACTCTGCCGCGGACCGACGATCTGCACGACCTTTTCGTTGCCCTGCGCGGACGGAAAGGCAAGCTTTACCTGGCCGAATACGACGACGAAGAAGCCCTTGGCCGGATCGCCTTTCTGGAAAAGCATGGCGCCCTTGGAAAGTCGGCGCTCGCGACACGCCGGTTCGAGCTTCGCCAACTGTTCGGGCGTCAGTTCCTGGAACAGGGGCAGGCGCGAAAGTATCTGCGGAATGTCGAGGCGGGTTTCTTGCATTATTGGTCTCGTGATTGGTCTGAACTGCCTGGACGGGAATCGCGAAGGCGGCTGTCATGTTGAACTTCAAGGCCAGCTTCTTTGCTGCGCCGCATCGCGTGATGTTCCTCGGCGGGACCGTTCAGGCCTTGCTGGCGATGGCCTTCTGGTCGCTGCAGACTGGCGGACATTATGCCGGGTTCTGGCCTGCGCCGGTGTGGCCGCTGCTGACGGTGTTTCCGGCGGCGACGGTGCACGCTCTGCTCATGGCCGGCGGTGTCTTTCCGTGGTTTGTCTTCGGCTTCATCCTGACCGCCGGTCCGCGCTGGCAGGGCGCAG
>JALHNN010000047.1 GCA_022843505.1 Sulfuritalea sp. | reverse complement strand
GCCTTGTTTCGGGTGGCGACGCGCGGCGCGGGCTTTTTCGTGGCGACAACCTTCTTCTTGGGGCTTGCCTGCGCTTCAGCCGGCAGTCCGCCGGCGCCAAGCAAGGCCGCCGCCAGCAGCATCATGAGTGCATTTTTCATCGGGATGCCCGTTCGACCATCGTTCGATTCTAGCAGAGGATACCTACTGCGCAAGGGGTTGTTGGCGCGGATTGCCTTGCAAATAAACAACTTGGCCACCGAGCCTCATCCGGCACCTCAAATTGCGCCGAGAAAGCGCCGCACTTCCTCGCTTCGCCCCATCGTGTCGGCATAGCCCAGTTCGATCAGGGCGCGGGTGTAGGCCTGCTCGAACAGCAGGTAGCTGGTGAGCGCGCCGCCGTTGGTATTCATCGCGCCGATGCCGCGCAGCAGGGAGCGCACCGGCCGGGGGAGCGCCCCGGCGTGTTGCGCGGCGAGGTGGTCGAGCCGCCGCGAGGGCGCGATCACCAGCACTTCGATCGGCCGCAGTTCCATCCCGCTCTCTGCCCGGACCGATTCCGGGATCAGGGTCAGCGTGCGGTTGATGCGGCTCATGCGTTCGAGGTCGACCGACATGCTGTCGAGGAAGATGCTCGACAGCGCATGTCCGGCGATCTGCGCCAGCGACGGATAGGCAGCGCCCGCCGGACGCGGATTCTCCTCGGCCATGCGCCCGGCACCGATTACCAGGATGCGATCGGCGCCAAGGTGGATGGCAGGGGATACCGGCGCCACCTGGCGCATCGAGCCGTCGCCGAACCATTCGCGATGGATATGCACCGCGGGGAAGATGAAGGGGATCGCGCTCGACGCCATCAGGTGGTCGAGCGTGATCTCGGCTGCGGCGCCGACCCGCTGGCTGCGGCGCCAGCCGTCCAGGCCGGGTCGGCCCTGGAAGAAGCTGACGCTCTGCCCGCTTGAATACCCGGAGCAGGTGATGCTGACCGAATGCAGTGCGCCGCTGTCGATGGCACGGCCGATGCGGCTGAAGTCGAGCCCATCCTGCAGCAGGCGCCGCAAGGGCGAGTTGTCCAGCAGGGAACGCGGCGCGCGGCGCGTCAGCCAGCCGACGGCCAGGGTGGACAGCCAGCGCGCACCGGCGATGCCGATGCCCGCCGGGTCGGCGCGGTACACCTGGTGCGCGCTGAAGTTCTCCCAGACCTGCAGCAGGTTATCGACGGCGGCGCCAAAGTCCTCGGCCCCGGCCGCCAGCGACGCCGCATTGATGGCACCGGCGGAGGTGCCGCAAAGTATGGGAAAGGGATTGCGCCGCGGTTCGGGCAGGAGTTCGCGGATCGCCTTGAGGACGCCGGCCTGGTAGCCGGCCCGCGCACCGCCGCCTGTGAGTATCAGGGCGGTGCGCGAGCTGTTCATCCGGCGCGCGCCTTCACGGCGCCGAAGTGCAGGTAGCGGACGCCCGCCATGTCAGGCTGACGTCCTCGCCAACTGTTGCGCCTCCACCGACAACAGCGCGGTGACATTGACGATGCGCCGCACCGTCGCCGTCGGCGTCATGATATGCACCGGTCGCGCCGCGCCAAGCAGCATCGGCCCGACCGTGAGGCCGTCGCCGGCCGAAGTCTTGAGCAGGTTGAAGGCGATGTTGGCGGCGTCCAGCGTGGGCATGATCAGGAGGTTGGCCTGGCCCGTCAGCGTCGAGTTGGGGAAGACCTGGCGGCGGATCTCGGCCGACAGGGCCGTGTCACCATGCATCTCGCCGTCGACCTCGAGGTCGGGTGCGGACTGGCGCAGGATCTCCAGGGCGCGCCGCATCTTGATCGCGGTCGGCGTGTCCTCGGCACCGAAATTCGAATGCGACAGCAGCGCGGCGCGCGGCGTCAGCCCGAAGCGTCGCACTTCCTCGGCGCCCAGGCGCGTCAGTTCCGCCAGTTGCTCCGCGGTCGGATCGTAGTTGATGTAGGTATCGCCGATGAACAGCGTGCGCTTGGGCAGCACCAGCATGTTCATGGCGTAGAAGTGCTCGATCCCCGGCTTGCGGCCGATCACGTCCTGGATGTAGCGCAGGTGCTGCGAGTGCTTGCCGAAGGTGCCGCAGAGGATGCCGTCGGCGTAATTGTGGCGCAGCAGCATGGCGCCGATCAGCGTCGTGCGCCGGCGCATCTCGCGCTTGGCGTACTCGATGCCGACGCCCTTGCGGCAGGTCAGCTCGTAATAGTCCTGCCACAGCTCCTTGTAGCGCGGGTCAGAATCCGGATTGACCAGCTCGAAATGCTCGCCGGCGCGGATGCGCAGGCCGTAGCGGGTGATGCGCTGGCCGACCACCTCGGGACGGCCGATCAGGATCGGCTTCGCCAGCCCCTCGTCGACCACGGTCTGGGCGGCACGCAGGACGCGCTCGTCCTCGCCCTCGCAGAAAACGATTCGCGCCGGCGCCTTCTTGGCCGCGGCAAACACCGGACGCATGAGGAGGCCGGTGTGATAGACGAAATCGTTGAGCTTGTCGCGGTAGCGGTCCATGTCTTCGATCGGACGCGTGGCGACGCCTGAATCCATCGCCGCCTGAGCCACGGCCGGCGCCACCTTGATGATCAGGCGCGGATCGAAGGGCTTGGGGATCAGGTATTCGGGGCCGAACGCCAGATCCTCGGTGCCGTAGGCAGCGGTGACCACCTCGGACTGCTCGGCATGCGCGAGTTCGGCAATGGCGCGCACCGCCGCGACCTTCATGGCCTCGTTGATGGTGGTGGCGCCGACGTCGAGCGCGCCGCGGAACATGAAGGGGAAACAGAGGACGTTGTTGACCTGGTTCGGGTAGTCCGAACGCCCGGTGCCGATGATGGCGTCGGGCCGCACGGCCTTGGCCTGCTCGGGCCGGATTTCGGGGTCGGGATTGGCCATGGCGAGGATGATCGGGTCGCGCGCCATGGTCTTGACCATTTCCGGCTTCAGCACGTCGGCCGTCGACAGACCCATGAAGACGTCGGCGTCGGGCATCGCGTCGCCCAGTGTACGGGCGTCCGTCCTTTGCGCATAGCGGGCCTTCGAGGGATCGAGGTTTTCGCGCCCGGTGTGGATCACGCCCTTGCTGTCCACCGCATAGACGTTCTTTGCATCCAGGCCCAGGCTGACCAGCAGGTCGAGGCAGGCGATCGCGGCGGCGCCGGCGCCGGAGCACACCAGCTTGACCTTGGCGATGTCCTTGTTCACCACCCGCAGGCCGTTCAGGACCGCGGCGGCGGCGATGATCGCCGTGCCGTGCTGGTCGTCGTGGAAGACCGGGATCTTCATGCGCTCGCGCAGCTTGGACTCGACGTAGAAGCACTCGGGGGCCTTGATGTCCTCGAGGTTGATGCCGCCGAAGGTCGGCTCCAGCGAGGCGATGATGTCCACCAGCTTGTCGGGATCGTTCTCGGCGATTTCGATGTCGAAAACGTCGATGCCGGCGAACTTCTTGAACAGGACGCCCTTGCCTTCCATCACGGGCTTGCCCGCCAGCGGGCCGATGTTGCCGAGGCCGAGCACCGCCGTGCCATTGCTGATCACGGCAACCAGGTTGCCGCGGGAGGTGTACAAGGCGGCCGTGGCCGGATCGCGCACGATTTCGTCGCAGGCGGCGGCGACTCCGGGGGAATAGGCCAGCGACAGGTCGGCCTGGTTGGTCAGCGCCTTGGTCGGGGTAACCGCGATCTTGCCGGGCTGGGGGTGGAGGTGATATTCCAGCGCCGCGGCGCGGAGTCGTTCGTCCATGCTTGCTCCTGTTGTTGGTTTTTCGAGGGTATGGGCCGATTGTAGCGCCGTGGCAATGGCGCCGACTTTCGACAAGCCGTCGAATTCGATTGCAATTCCTTAAGAACAATGCAAAAACCTTGCATCGAGGGGGTTCTCGACGACCCCGGGCGTGGCCGGCGGAGGTGGCGGCGGGACGAATGTGGGATAATTGCCGGCTCACCGAATCCGGAGCCGGACTACCCGTCCGCAGGCGCCGGACAGCCGCGAGGCCCGCCGATCGCCACCCTCTGATCGGCCGCCCGGCAAATTCGAACCCACCATCAGCCTGGAGACCGTTTCGTCATGAACCAGCCCAAACAACATGCCCTTCCCGCCTACGTCAAACACGCCAGGCTGGCCGCATGGGTCGCCGAAGTCGCGGCGCTAACCGAACCTGATGCCGTCGTCTGGTGCGACGGTTCGCAGGAGGAATCCGACAGGCTTTGCCAGCAGATGATCGCCGGCGGCAGCATGGTCAAACTCAATCCGGCGAAGCGCAAGAATTCCTACCTGGTGCTCTCCGATCCCTCGGACGTGGCCCGGGTCGAGGATCGCACCTTCGTCTGCACGCCCGATCCCGAGGATGCCGGCCCCAACAACAACTGGGAACATCCCGACAAGATGAAGGAGACCCTGCGCGGCCTGTTCAAGGGCTGCATGCGCGGGCGCAACATGTACGTCGTGCCCTTCTCCATGGGGCCGATCGGTTCGCCGATCGCCCACATCGGCGTCGAGCTCTCGGACAGCCCTTACGTCGTGATCAACATGCGCATCATGACGCGCATGGGCCGCGCCGTGCTCGATCAGCTCGGCAGCGACGGCACCTTCGTGCCCTGCCTGCACAGCGTCGGCCATCCGCTCGAGGCCGGCCAGCAGGACGTCAAGTGGCCCTGCAACAAGACCAAGTACATCTGCCACTTCCCCGAGACGCGCGAAATCTGGTCCTTCGGTTCGGGCTACGGCGGCAACGCCCTGCTCGGCAAGAAGTGCTTCGCCCTGCGCATCGCCTCGACCATGGCCCGCGACGAGGGCTGGCTGGCCGAGCACATGCTGATCCTCGGCGTCGAGTCGCCGGAGGGTGAAAAGTCCTACGTCGCGGCCGCCTTCCCCTCGGCCTGCGGCAAGACCAATTTCGCCATGCTGATTCCGCCCCAGAGCCTGGGCGGCTGGAAGGTGACCACGGTGGGCGACGACATCGCCTGGATCAAGCCCGGCAAGGACGGCCGCCTGTACGCGATCAACCCCGAAGCCGGCTTCTTCGGCGTCGCTCCCGGCACCAGCGAGAAGACCAACTTCAACGCCATGGCGACCCTGAAGGAAAACATCATCTTCACCAACGTCGCGTTAACCGACGACGGCGACGTCTGGTGGGAAGGCATGAGCAAGGAGCCGCCCGCCCATTGCATCGACTGGCAGGGCCAGGACTGGACGCCGGCGATCGCCAAGGAAACCGGACGCAAGGCCGCGCATCCGAACGCCCGCTTCACCGCGCCGGCCAGCCAGTGCCCGTCGATCGACAAGGATTGGGAGAACCCTGCCGGCGTGCCGATTTCGGCTTTCATCTTCGGCGGCCGCCGCTCCACCACCGTGCCGCTGGTGTTCGAGGCCTTCAACTGGAACTACGGCGTCTACATGGCCGCCACGCTGGGCTCCGAAACCACGGCTGCAGCCGTCGGCGCCCAGGGCGTGGTGCGGCGCGACCCCTTCGCCATGCTGCCCTTCTGCGGCTACCACATGGGCGACTACTTCAACCACTGGCTGCGCATCGGCCACCAGGTCGAGCACGCGCCGCGCATCTTCACCGTCAATTGGTTCCGCCAGGACGCCCAGGGCAACTTCATGTGGCCCGGCTTCGGCGAGAACATGCGCGTCCTGAAGTGGATCGTCGGCCGTTGCTCGGGTCGGGCGGATGCCCGCCAGTCCGCCTTGGGCTGGATGCCGCGCTTCGAGGACCTGGACTGGAGCGGCAGCGAGGAAATCACCAAGCAGCAGTTCGAGGAACTGACCGCAGTCGATACCGACGCCTGGCGCGAGGAACTCAAGCTGCACGCCGAGTGGTTCGACAAGCTGAAGTCGCGCCTGCCGCGTTCGCTGACACTGAAGCGGGAACTGTTCGAACTGGCCATGGTGGATTGAACAAGAGTCGGCGCTGACGACACGCCGATTTGCGGCCGCCCTGCATGACGCACGGCGGCCGCTGTCATTTGGGAGAGAGGAATGAAGCTGGCCTCGAGGATGCGCGAGATCGCGCCATTTCATGTCATGGAACTCATGGCCAGAGCGGCGGCGATGGAGGCGGCCGGCCGTTCGGTCATCCATTTGGAGGTCGGCGAACCGGACTTCGCCACTGCGGATCCGATCCTTCGGGCCGGGCAGGAATTCCTGCGCGGCGGCCACGTCCACTACACCCCCGCGCTCGGCTTGCCGCAACTGCGCGAGGCCATCAGCGGCTTCTACCGTCAGCGCTACGGCATCGACGTGCCTCCCGCCCGCATCGTCGTCACCGCGGGTGCCTCGGGCGCGCTGATGCTGGCCCTGGGTGTCCTCGTCGATCCCGGCGACGAATGGCTGCTGCCCGATCCCGGCTATCCCTGCAATCGCCACTTCGTGCGCCTGCTCGAGGGCCGACCGGTCTCGCTGCCGGTGGGAGCCACATCCAATTACCAACCAACGGCAGAGGCCGTCTCAGCAAGCTGGGGCATGAAAACCCGCGGCCTGCTGATCGCTTCGCCGGCCAACCCCACCGGCACCGTGATTGATCCGCGGACGCTGGCCGAGCTGGCGGGTATCGTCGCGAATCGGCAGGGCAGCCTGGTGGTCGACGAGATCTACCACGGCCTGACCTACGGCACGACGGCGACCTCGGCACTCAGCCTGGGCGAGGACGTCTTCGTCATCAACAGTTTCTCCAAGTACTTCGGCATGACCGGATGGCGCCTCGGTTGGCTGGTGGCCCCGCAGCGCCATGTCCGCGAAATCGAGAAGCTCGCCCAGAACCTTTACATCGCACCGTCGACCCTGGCCCAGCAGGCAGCGCTGGCGGCATTCAGCCCGGAGACGATTGCAGTTCTTGAGGAGCGCCGGCGTGAATTCGAGGCACGGCGCGACCTGCTGCTGCCCGGCCTGGAACAACTCGGCTTTCGCATCGCCGCCAAGCCGCAGGGCGCCTTCTATGTCTATGCCGACAGCAGCGAACTCGGCGCAGACAGCCAGGTCCTGGCCGAACGACTGCTCGACGAAGCGGGTGTCGCTGCAACTCCCGGGCTCGACTTCGGCGACAACGCGCCCCGGCATCACATGCGTTTTGCCTACACCGTCGAGCGGGGCCGGCTCGCCGAAGGACTGGAGCGAATGCGCAAGCTGTTCGCCTGACCCGGGGCAAATCCCCGGGCAGCGACACTTCGCCTTCAGGGCCCGCAGCGGCTGGCAACACGCAGCGCCGCCCCTCCGGACATGGCATGCCCCGCCGGAGCGAACCTCCGGATACCGTCCGCCCCTCCCGACCGGGCATTAAAAAGAAAACGCGTGCCGAAACTACAGCACGCGTTTGCAGACCACCGAACCCCGCGCTCAATCCTTGCGGACCGAATGCGGGGTTCCGCTTCCGTCAGGGACGGGAACCGGTGGGGAACGGCCAGGCGGCAGCCGGGTTCAGCGAGGACTTGATGCCAGGGGCGGCAGCGGTCGAAGGAGCAGCGGCAGCAGCGGGCTTGGCGGCGGCCTTCTTCGGCGCAGCCTTCTTCGCAGCGGGCTTTGCAGCCGGCTTTGCAGCGGGCTTCTTGGCAGCGGGCTTCTTGGCAGCGGGCTTCTTCGCCGCGGGCTTCTTGGCAGCAGCCTTCTTCGGTGCAGCCTTCTTGGCAGCAGGCTTCGCCGCCGGCTTCTTGGCAGCAGCCTTCTTCGCCGCCGGCTTCTTGGCAGCAGGCTTCTTCGGGGCCGCAGCTTTCTTAGCGGCGGGCTTAGCCGCAGCCTTCTTTGCGGCCGGCTTCTTGGCTTTTGCTTCTTCAGCCATGTTGAACCTCCTTAACAAATTAACAGGAAAGAACCACCACTACATTTACTGCAACCCGTCTGGGTTAGCACGGATTATCCAACGCCCCGATACGATCGAAAGCGACGAATTCCTCACGTTTAACCGCCTATCACTGCGTTTTGAAACGCACGATGACAAACGCAAACGTATCCTGATGTCATTCACAGACCCCTGGCATCAAGGCACCCACAGGCTTTGCGGGAAAGCGCCGGGGTCATCGATGGCATGGAGGCACGATGCGCAGGCATCGCGGCCTTCGGCGCACATTGCAAGACGCCGTGACGAAGGGAATGACGGGAAATGCGGAAGATGTGGCGGCGGATCTGCAATTGACGAACGGGCCGACCTGGCTGGGTCGATTTGTGATTGCCCGAGTCCTCCTGCATGCAGATCTCCTGTCTTTGTCTTTTTGACGGCGGTCAGCAGGGCTTGCTGCTGGAATCCGGTACCGCCGGGTTTTCGAAGCGACCTACTATATCTAGTAGGGCACCTGCTATCTGGCACTAATTGTAGTAGGTGATTTTTTTGACTGCAAGCATTTTCTTTGCTAGGCGCAAAAAAAAATCGTTGCGGTCGCGCGACACTCAGCGGCGCAAACTGCCCAGGCGTTCCCAGTCGAAGCAGGGACCGGGATCGGTCTTGCGCCCCGGCGCGATGTCGCTGTGGCCCACCAGGTCCTCGATCGGATAGCGTGCCTTCAACTCGGTGACCAGGCCCGCCAGGGTCCGGTACTGCTGCTCGGTAAATGCGATGCTGTCGCAGCCCTCGAGCTCGATGCCAATGGAAAAGTCGTTGCAGGCGGCGCGCCCGCGCCAGGACGAAACGCCCGCATGCCAAGCCCGCTGCAAGCAGGAAACGAACTGGATCAATTCACCGTCGCGGCGGATCAGGAAGTGGGCCGAGACCCGCAGGCCGCAGATCGTCGGGTAGTAGGGGTGGGCCGCCGGGTCAAGGCGGTTGGTGAACAATTCGACGATGCCGGGCCCGCCGAATTCGTCCGGGGGCAGCGAGATGGCGTGGATGACGATGAGTTCGACCGCCACGCCGGGAGGACGGGCATCGAAGTTCGGCGAGGGAGCCCTGCTGGCAATCGCCAGCCAGCCGGCGTCGTCTACCATGACCGACAGCCTCAGTCGTTGAGGTTGAGGCGCGCCATGCGGTAGCGCAGCGACCGAAAGGTCACGCCGAGCAGGCGGGCCGCCGCGGTGCGGTTGCCGTCGGACTGCTTCAGCGCATCGAGTATCGCCTGGCGCTCGACCTGGTCGAGCAGATCCTGCAGCGACCCGGCCGCAACGGCGACGCCGCCGCCCAGCTGGGCCGGAACCAGGTTTAGGTCGGACGCCTCGATGCGCTCGCCGACCATCAGGGCCAGGGCGCGCTCGAGCACGTTCTCGAGCTCGCGAACATTGCCAGGGAAGGGGTAGTCCTGCAGCGCAGCCAGCGCCTCGGGCGCCAGCGGCGGCGGCGGGCGCGCCGACGCCAGCGCCAGACGATCGACGATGTGGCGCGCCAGCGCGGGTATGTCCTCGCGGCATTCGCGCAAGGCCGGCATCCTCAACTCGATCACGTTCAGGCGGTAGAACAGGTCCTGGCGAAATCGCCCCTGCTCCACAAGGAGCTTGAGGTCCTGGTGCGTGGCGCAGATCAGGCGCACGTCGACACTATCCTCCGTGGTCGCTCCGACCTGGCGCACGCGCTTCTCCTGGATCGCGCGCAACAGCTTTACCTGCATCGCCAGGGGCAGCTCCGCGACTTCGTCGAGGAACAGGGTGCCACCGTCGGCGACCTGAAAAAAGCCCCGGCGATCATCGGCGGCCCCCGTGAAGGCGCCCTTGCGGTAACCGAAGAACTCGCTTTCCATGAGGTTTTCGGGAATCGCGCCGCAGTTCACCGCGACGAAGGCACGTTCCCGCCGGGCGCCGAGGTGATGTACCAGTCTGGCGGCAAGCTCCTTGCCGCTGCCCGATTCGCCGGCAATATTCACCGGCGCCTGGCTGCGCGCCACGCGTTCAATCAGGCCGCGAACCTGGACGATCGCCGGCGACTCGCCCAGCAGTGCGGACTCGACGCTGCGCTCGCCCGTGGCATCGGCTCCGGGCAGGTCGAGCGCCGATTTGACGATGCCGCGCAACTGGTCCAGCGATACGGGCTTGGCGATGTAATCGAAGGCACCGGCCTTGAGCGCCGACACGGCATTCTCCGCGCTGCCGTGGGCAGTGATGACGGCCACCGGCAGATCGGGAGCGGTCTCGGCAATGTGGCGCACCAGCTCCAGGCCCAGGCCGTCGGGCAGCCGCATGTCGGTAAGGCAAAGCTGGAAGCGCCGGCTGGCGAGCAGCTGGCGCGCCTCTGCCAGCGACCCGGCGCAGGCCGTCTGCAGCCCCATCCGGGCCAGGGTCAGGTCAAGCAGTTCGCGGATGTCCGCTTCGTCATCCACCACCAGGACACTGATGCCCTCGCCCCGCGCACGGGACCGTTTCTCGTTTTTCACCGACATGCCCTGCCCTCGGCCCGAATGCGAAAGTGGGCCCCCGGGCCCGCGTCGAGCAGTTCCAGGCTCGCTCCGCTCGCCTCGCACAGCTCGCGCGCAATATACAACCCAAGGCCGGTGCCGGCGCCGTGGGTGGTGAAGAAGGGCTCGAACACCTGGCTGCGGGACAGCTCGTCCACTCCCGGACCATCGTCGATCACAAGCAGTTCGACCGCGCCTTCCGCCACGGCAAGGCGCGCCTCGACGCGGACCGCTCCGTCGGCGATGCTGGCGTGGCGCAAGGCGTTGACGACGAGATTCCACAACACCCGGTAAAGGTGCCCGCGATCGAACTGCAGCTCAACATCCTGGGCGCCAACAAGCACGCGTCGCGCCGACGACGGATCGTGCAGCGCAAGCTCATCGAGGAAGCCGGAGAGGAAAACGGACCAACGCAAGGTCTCGGGCTGGGCACGGTCGCGCCGGCCGAGTTCAAGCACCTCCGTGACCAGCCGGTTGAGGCGTTGCGTGTTGTCATGGATGATCTGTCCGAGGCGCTGGTGCAGCGGATCGCGCTCCTCCTCGGCGAGCAATTCTGCGGCGTGGCTGATTGCTGCCAGCGGATTGCGGATCTCGTGCGCGATGTTCGCCGTCAGGCGCCCGAGCGCGGCGAGCTTCATCTGCTGCGCCTGCGCCTGGACCCGTTCCATGTCCTCGAGGTAGATAAGCGAATGGCCGCCTGCCTCGGCCGCCGGCAGAAAGCGCA
>JALHNN010000046.1 GCA_022843505.1 Sulfuritalea sp. | reverse complement strand
AATCTGGAAGGCGGTGATGCCGGCGATCAGGCCGATGGCGAGGAAGACCGAGTGGCGGAACAGGAAATAGGCCGACTGGTGGCCGGTGAAGCGGCTGCCCTCGGCCATGGCGATCGATGACGAATACACCATCACCAGCCCGAGCAGCAGGAGCCCCAGCGCGGGCCACAGCAACAGGCCGTCGAGCTCGGCGGGAGCCCGCTGCGCGCGCAGCGACGGCAGGGCATGGCCGTGGTTCATCGCCCCGGCTCCAGCGCCCTGACGGCGGCGACGAACACCTGGGCGCGATGTTCGTAGTTGCGGAACATATCGAAGCTGGCGCAGGCCGGCGAGAGCAGCGCGGCATCGCCGGGCCGTGCCAGCGCGGCGGCGCGACGCACCGCGTCGTCCATGTCGGCGGCAGTTTCGAGCGGAACGCCGGCCGCGGCAATGGCCTGGCCGATCAACGGGCCGTCGCGACCAATCAGGACCGCGGCCCTCGCGTGCCTGGCCACGGCATCGCGCAGCGGCGAAAAATCCTGCTGTTTGCCATCGCCGCCGAGAATCACAATGCACTTGCGGTCGTTCATACCTGCCAGCCCGCTCAGCGCGGCGACAGTGGCGCCGACATTGGTGCCCTTGGAATCGTCGTACCAGGTGACGCCGGCGATCTCGGCGACTTTTTCGACCCGGTGCGGCAGGCCGCGGAAGCTGCGCAGGGCCGGCAGCAGGGCGTTGGCATCGAAGCCCAGCGCGGCGCAAAGCGCCAGCGCGGCCATGGCATTCGCCGCGTTGTGCAGGCCGGCCAGCGGCAGTTCGGCGAGCGGCAGGAGGAAGCGGTCGCCCTGCACCAGCCAGGGTCCGCCGCGATTCTCGCGGATGCCGAAGTCCTCGCCACCGGCGGGCGCATCGAGGCCGAAGCTGATGATGCGATGGCCGGCAAGCGCCATGCGCCGCACCCGCGCGTCATCGCGATTGAGCACCTGGATGGCGGGGGCGCCGGGCGGGCTTTGGAAGATCGCGGCCTTGGCCCGGGCATAGTCCTCGAGACCCTCGTAGCGATCGAGATGGTCGTCGGAAATGTTGAGCACGGTGGCCGCCGCCGGATGCAGCGTGCGTGTCGTTTCGAGCTGGAAGCTGGACAGCTCGAGCACCCAGATCTGCGGCAGGGCGTGCGCATCCTGGGCGTCCATCAATGCCGTCAGCGCGGCGGGCGAGATATTGCCGGCGACGCCGACGCGCTTTCCCGTGGCACGCAGCAGGTGGCCGGTCAGCGCGGTGGTGGTGGTCTTGCCGTTGGTGCCGGTGACCGCCACCACGGGCGGCCGGGCCGTCGTGTCCAGGAACCTCAGGCCCCAGGCAAACAGCTCGATCTCGCCAGCCACGGCGATGTCCCGCCGGCGGGCCTCGGCCACCAGCGGAAGATCGCCCGGCAGGCCCGGCGATAGCAGCAGCAGTCCGATACCGTCGAGCAGTCCCGCGGAAAATTCGCCGGGGACAAACTCGACGCGGGAGTCGGCGCCGGGGACACGGCGGTTCAGCTCCGCAAGATAGGGCGGCGTGTCGCGGGTATCGGCGACGCGGACTCGCGCGCCCTGACGCAGGCACCAGAGCGTACAGGCCAGGCCCGATTCGCCGAGGCCGAGGACGAGGACGCGCTTTCCCCGGATGTCCATTACCTGATCTTCAAGGTGGACAAGCCGAACAGCACCAGCAGGATGGTGATGATCCAGAAGCGCACCACCACCTGGGTCTCCTTCCATCCGGTCTGTTCAAAATGGTGGTGCAGCGGTGCCATGCGCAGGATGCGGCGGCCCTCGCCGTATTTCTTCTTGGTGTACTTGAACCAGCCGACCTGCAGCATCACCGACAGCGTCTCGGCGACGAAGACGCCGCCCATGATGAAGAGCACGATTTCCTGGCGCGCGACGATGGCCACCGCACCCAGCGCCGCACCCAGCGCCAGCGCGCCGACATCGCCCATGAAGACCTCGGCCGGATAGGCGTTGAACCAGAGGAAGCCGAGTCCTGCCCCGGCCAGCGCGCCGCAGAACACCGTGAGCTCGCCCGCCCCCGGGATGTAGGGCAGCAGCAGGTACTTGGAGAATCCGGCATGGCCGGCGACGTAGGTGAAGATGCCGAGTGCGGCACCGACCAGCACCGTCGGCATGATGGCGAGACCGTCGAGACCGTCGGTGAGGTTCACCGCGTTGCTGCTGCCGACGATCACCAGATAGGACAGCACCATGAAGCCGAAGATTCCCAGCGGGTAGGACACGGTCTTGAAGAAGGGCACGATGAGGTCGGTCTTGCTCGGCAGTTCCAGCGTGAAGCCGCTGCCCACCCACTGGAAGAAGAGTTCGATCACCTTCTCGTTGTTCGGCGCCGAGATCGAAAACGCGATGTAGATCGCGGCGACCACGCCGATCACCGACTGCCAGAAGAACTTGGCGCGTGCCGAGAGTCCGTCGGGGTTGCGGTAGACCACCTTGCGCCAGTCATCGACCCAGCCCACGGCGCCGAAGCCGAGGGTCACGATCAGCACGATCCAGACGAAGCGGTTCGACAGGTCGGCCCACAGCAGCGTCGATACGCCGAGCGAGATCAGGATCAGCGCCCCGCCCATGGTCGGCGTGCCGGCCTTGATGAGGTGGGTCTGCGGTCCGTCCGTGCGCACCGACTGGCCGATTTTCTTGTCTGTCAGCCAGCGGATGACCGCCGGACCGAAGACGAAGGAGATCGCCAGCGCGGTCATCGTCGCCAGTACCGCGCGCAAGGTGATGTAGCCGAAGACGTTGAAGCCGCGGAAGTCCCTGGCCAACCACTGCGCAAGCTCAAGCAGCATCTTTGCCTTCCTTTCCGGCAATCGCCTCGACCACGCGTTCCATCTTCATGTAGCGCGAGCCCTTGACCAGTACCGTCACCTGCGGATCGAGTTCCGCCAGGAGTGCCTTGTTGAGATCCTCAAGGCGGGAGAAATGCCGCCCGCCCTCGCCGAAGTTGTGTGCCGCCGCGCGTGACAAGTCGCCCAGGCAGTAGAGGCGGTCGATGCCGTGGCTCTTGGCATAGCCGCCGATCTCGTCGTGGAACTGGCCGGCGGCGGATCCCGCCTCGCCCATGTCGCCCATGACGAAAATGCGCTTGCCCGGGACCGAGGCAAGAACGTCGATGCCGGCGCGCATCGAATCCGGGTTGGCGTTGTAGCTGTCGTCGATCACCAGCGCGCCATTGAGGCCCTGGCAGCGCTGCAGGCGTCCCTTGACGCCGGCAAAGGCTTCGAGCCCCTGCTTCATTGCCGCCGGCGACGCCCCGGCGGCCAGCGTCGCCGCCACCGCCGCGCAGGCGTTGCGCGCATTGTGGCTGCCCGGTACGCCGAGCATGGCGAGAAGCGGCCCGGCAGGCGTATCCAGCCGCAGCTCGCCGCCCAGGCCGCGCGGCACGAAACTGCCGCGCACGTCGGCCGCCTGCTCGAGGCCGAAGCTCAACTGCCTGCGCTCGCGCGCGAGTTCGCGCCACAGGCCGGCATGGGCATCGTCGGCATTGATCACGGCAATTCCGTCCGCATCGAGGCCGGCGAAGATCTCGCCCTTTGCCAGGGCCACATCCTGTACCGTACCCAGACCCTCGAGGTGGGCGCGCTGGGCATTGTTCACCAGCGCCACCGTGGGCACCGCCAGGTGCGTCAGGTAGTCGATCTCGCCGGGGTGGTTCATGCCCATCTCGATCACCGCCGCACGATGCGTGTCACGCAGGCCGAGCAGGGTCAGCGGCAGGCCGATGTCGTTGTTCAGGTTGCCTCGCGTTGCCAGCACGCTCTCGGCCGCGCCGCCGAAGTGCACGCGCAGGATCGCGGCGCACATTTCCTTGACCGTGGTCTTGCCGTTGCTGCCGGTGACTCCGATCACGGGAATCGCGAAGCGCGCGCGCCAGGCGGCGGCGAGCTGGCCCAGGGCCAGCCGCGTGTCGTTCACCGCAAGCAGCGGCAGCCCCGGATTGGCATCGGCCCAGACGCGTTCAACCATGGCGCCGACGGCCCCCTTGGCCAGCACGTCGCGCACGTAGTCGTGGCCGTCGAAGCGTTCGCCCTTGAGCGCGACGAAAAGCGTGCCCGGCGTCACCGAACGCGAGTCGGTGCCGACCGCGTCGAATTCGGCGTCCGCGCCCTGGTGCGCAACACCGATCGCAGCGCCGGCGGCGGAAAGACGCATCATCGCCGTGCCTCCAGCGCCGACTTTGCGGCCTCGAGATCGGAGTAGGCATGGCGCACCCCGGCGATTTCCTGGTAGGGCTCGTGTCCCTTGCCGGCCAGCAGGATCACGTCGGCGACATCGGCTTCGGCCACGGCGGCGGCCACGGCGCGGGCGCGGTCGGCCTCCACCCTCGGCCTGGATTTCATGCCGCCGAGGATCGCGGCGATGATCGCCTCCGGATCCTCGCCGCGCGGATTGTCGCTGGTGACCAGCACGGCGTCAGCCAGCGCTTCCGCCACCGCCCCCATCTGCGGACGCTTGCCCGGGTCGCGCTCGCCGCCGCAACCGAAGACGCAGGCCAGCTTGCCGCCGCGCGCCGCCGCGGTTTCGCGCAGCACGCCCAGCGCTTTTTCCAGCGCATCGGGCGTGTGGGCATAGTCGACCACGATCAGGGGCTCGCCATGACCGCCGAGCGCCTGCATGCGTCCCGGCGGCGGACGCAGGCCGCGCAGCGCGGCGGCGACCGCATCGAGGCCCTCGCCGCGCGACAGCAGGGCGCCCGCCACCGCCAGCAGGTTGGAGGCGTTGAAGCGGCCCACCACCGGCGCCGAGATGGTGGCGCCTTTCAGTTCGAACTCGATGCCGGCCGCCCCCAGGCGCAGGCTTTCCGCGCACAGGAGTTCATCTGTCTCCGCCGCCGCGCCGCCAAGGGTGTAGCCGAGGGTCGGCAGGCGGCCCTTGAGGCGGCGCGCCAGCTCGCGGCCGAAGGCATCGTCGAGGTTGATCACGGCGGCGCCCAGTCCGGGCCGGGTGAACAGCTTTTCCTTGGCCGCGGCGTAGGCTTCCATGCTGCCGTGGTATTCGAGGTGGTCGCGCGTCAGGTTGGTGAACACGGCGACGTCGATGGCGGCGCCGTTGATCCTGCCCTGGTCGAGTCCTATCGATGACACTTCCATGGCGCAGGCCTGCGCACCGCGCTGCAGGAAGCCGGCCAGCGCCGCGTGCAGGGTGATCGCGTCGGGCGTGGTGTTGGGCGATTCCGCCAGGGCGCCTGCGAAACCGTTGCCCAGGGTACCGATCACTGCGCAGCGGCGACCCATGGCCTCCATGGCCTGGGCGATCCACTGCGAGACCGAGGTTTTGCCGTTGGTGCCGGTAACGCCGGCCAGCCAGAGCCTTTCGGAGGGGCGCCCGTAGACGAGGTGGGCGATCTCGCCGCAGAGCGCGGCCAATCCGGCAACCTCGACAATCGGCGTACCGGCAGCGCCGACTCTTGGACCCTGCTCTGCAATGACGGCAGCGGCCCCGTTGGCCAAGGCCTGGGCAATGAAATCGCGGCCATCGACATGGGCGCCGGGAAAGGCGACGAAGACATCGCCCGGCTGCACGCGCCGTGAATCGCCCGTCAATCGGCTGGCGACGACGCCGCGCTGGCGAAGCTGTTCCAGAATGGCCATCGCGTTCACATCTCTTCCCGCACCGGCGCGGCATTTGCCACGACCAGCGGCGTCAGCGGCGCATCGGATGCCACGCCCAGCGCGCGCAAACTGCCGGCCATGACCCGGGCAAATACGGGCGCCGCCACGTCACCGCCGTAATGCTTGCCGTTCGAGGGCTCGTCGATCATCACGGCGACGATCAGGCGCGGATCGGATACCGGCGCAAAGCCGACGAAGGAGGCCACGTACTTGTTGGCATAGGCGCCGCTTTCGAGCTTGTGCGCGGTGCCGGTCTTGCCGGCGACGCGGTAACCCGAAATCTGTGCCTTGGGCGCGGTGCCCCCGGGCTGGACTGCCATCTCCAGCATGGCGCGCACTTCGCGCGCCGTCTGCGGCGAAAACACCGGCTTGCCGTTGGCCGGCGGCACATCGACTCGAGAAAGCGACAGCGGCAGCAGGTCGCCGTCTCGGGCGAAGGCCTGGTAGGCGCGCGCAAGCTGCACCAGCGTCACTGAAATGCCATGGCCATAGGCCATGGTCGCCTGTTCGATCGGCCGCCAGGTCTTGGCCGGACGCAGCCGACCGCCCACCTCGCCGGGGAAGCCGAGCTTGAGCGGGGCGCCGAAGCCGAGGTTGTCGAACATGGCCCACATCTCCTCGGGCTTCATTGCCAGGGCCAGTTTCGCCGAACCGATGTTCGATGACTTCTGGATCACCTGCGCCACGGTCAGCACGCCGTGGACATGGGCATCCGAGATCGTCGCCGTGCCGATGGTCATCTTGCCCGGCGCGGTCTGGATCGGCGTGTCGAAGCGGAACTTGCCCTGCTCCAGCGCCAGGGCCGCGGTGAAGGGTTTCAGGGTCGAGCCCGGCTCGAAGGTGTCGGTCAGCGCGCGGTTGCGCAGCTGGGCGCCGGCCAGCCTGCTGCGGTTGTTCGGATTGTAGGTCGGCAGGTTGGCCAGCGCCAGCACCTCGCCGGTACGCGAATCGAGCACCACGATGCCGCCGGCCTTGGCGCGATGCTCTTCCAGCGCCTGCTTGAGATGGCTGTAGGCGAGGTATTGCACCTTGGAATCGATGGCGAGGACGATGTCCTTGCCTTCCTGCGGCGGGCGTATGCTTTCGACGTCCTCGACCACGTTGCCGCGACGATCCTTGATCACGCGACGCGAACCCGGCTTGCCGGCGAGCTGGCTGTTGAAGGCCAGCTCGATGCCCTCCTGGCCATTGTCCTCGGCGCCGGTGAAGCCCAGCACGTGGGCCGTCACTTCGCCCGCCGGGTAATAGCGGCGGTACTCGTTCTTCTGGTGGATGCCGGGCAATTTGAGCGCCGTCACCTTGTCGGCCACATCGGGCGGCAACTGGCGCTTGACGTAGGCGAATTCGCTTTCGCTGGCCAGCTTGCGGTTGACCTCGCGCACGTCCATGTCGAGCAGGCCCGCCAGGTGGCGCGCCTGCGCCGGGGCCAGTTGCGCGTCCTCCGGAATCGCCCAGATGGAACGCACCGGCGTCGATACCGCGAGCACGTCGCCGTGGCGATCGGTGATGCGGCCGCGCGTGGCGGAGATGTCGATCACGCGCTCGAAGCGGGCGCGCCCCTTGTCGCCGAGGAATTCGTTCTTGAAGCCCTGCAGGTAGGCCGCACGGCCGAGCAGGACGGCGAAGGAACCGAGCAGCAGCACCAGCACGACGCGCTGGCGCCAGGGCGGCAGGCGCTCGGAGAGCAGGGGACTGCGGGAGAACTTGACCGCCTTCACCGCGCCCTCACTTCGCCGCGCCGTCGATGGCGACGATCTGGCCGGGTGCCGGAACCTTCATGCCGAGCCGGTCGCGCGCCAGTTTTTCGACACGCACATGGGCCGCGACGGTGCTCTGTTCGAGTTGCAGCTGGCCCCATTCGACTTCCAGGTCGCGCATGTGCTTCTGCGTCGCCTCGAGCTCGGTGAACAGTTTGCGCGCGCGATGGTTGGAACTGACCACCGAGAGCGCACAGACCACCGCCGCCAGCAAGAGCAGGAGATTCAGGCGCGCGAAATTCATGGCTTTTCCGCGACCCTCAACACCGCGCTGCGGCTGCGCGGGTTGGCGGCGATTTCTGCCGCAGAGGGAAAGATCGGCTTGCCCACCAGGCGCAGCGTCGGCGGCGGCAGGTCGGCGGCGCGCACCGGCAGCTTGCGCGGCGGCTGCGGCGGATTGGCCGCATCGCGCAGGAAGCGCTTGACGATGCGGTCTTCGAGGGAATGGAAGCTGATCACGGCCAGGCGTCCGTCCGCTGCGAGGCGGCTAACCGCCCGCGGCAGGACTAGCGACAGCTCTTCAAGCTCCCGATTGACGTGAATCCGTAAAGCCTGAAAGCTCCGCGTCGCCGGGTGCTGACCCGGTTCCCGCGTGCGGACGACTTGCGCCACGAGCGTGGCAAGCTGTCCTGTGCCTGAAATACCGTGCTCGCCCCGAGCAGCAACAAGCGCCTTTGCAATCGCATGAGCAAACCGTTCTTCGCCATAGTCTCTGATCACCCTTTCTATTTCTGATTGCGATGCCCGGGCCAGGAATTCAGCCGCGGTCTCCCCCTGCGTCGTATCCATGCGCATGTCCAGCGGCGCATCGAAACGAAAACTCATGCCCCTCTCGGGCGTATTCAGTTGCGGCGACGACACGCCCAGGTCCAGCAGCACGCCATCCACCTGCGCCACGCCCAGCCGGTCGAGCACCGCGTCGAACTCGCTGAAGGCCGCGTGCACCAGGGTCAGCCGCGGATCGGCGATCGCCCCCCCGGCAGAGATCGCCGCCGGATCGCGATCCAGCGCGATCAGCCGGCCCGACGGCCCCAGCGCGGCGAGGATCGCCCGGCTGTGCCCGCCGCGCCCGAAGGTGGCATCGACGTAAATTCCATGCGGTCGTATCGCCAGCGCCGCCACCGCTTCGGTGAGCAGGACGCTGACATGGAGGTCGGCATTCACAACGCAAGGTTTTCCAGGCCCGGAGGCAGCAGCTTGTCGCCGACGGCAAAGATCGCGTCCTGCTGCGCCTGCCAGCCGGCGGCGGACCAGATCTCGAAATGGCGGCCCTGGCCGATCAGCCAGACTTCCTTTTCCAGGCCGGCGTATTGGCGCAGGGAGGGAGATATCAGCAGGCGCCCGGCGCCGTCGAGTTCGACTTCCTCGGCAAAACCGACCAGCAGGCGGCGCACCATTGCGGACTCGGGCTGCAGGCTGGAGGCGGCGAGGATCTGGTCGCGGATCGGCTCCCAGGCGGGGCGCGGATAGAGCAGCAGGCAGCGATGCGGGTGAGCCGTCACCACCAGCCGGCCTTCGCCGACCACGGCCAGCGCGTCGCGGTGCCGGCTGGGCACCGCCATGCGGCCCTTGGCATCCAGACTCAACGACGTCGCACCCTGAAACATTCGCTCTCCCCCGGCGGGATTCGGGTCATTGCGACCCAAATTTCCCACTTACCCCCACCAAGACCCACTTTAAGACACTTTTTGACCCAGGTCAAGCTTGAAAAGCGCTGTTTTTCCAAGCGCAACAAGGGCTTAGGGGACAGTGATCAGAATTTTATTGAGAATTTTTTCTCAATAAAATCAGTGTGGATAGAGCACAAAGCGAATGTGCTTTATCAGGAGTTATTGGAAAAGCAGGGGGATAAGCGTGGCGAGACCCGTGCCGATCTCACCGGACCGGCTCCGGGGGGGGGGGGCGGTCCGGCTTCAGGCGCGGCGCAGGCCCATCGCCTCGCCCAGGCGTACCGGTCGCGCCGGGGCCCAGTCGGGATTGAAGTCGAGGGTGCCCGCCGGAAACAGCATCACCACGGTCGAGCCGAGCAGGAAACGGCCCATTTCCACGCCCTGACCATAGCTCAGGTTCTGGTCCTCATAGCGCCATTCGCGCAGATGTCCGGGCCGCGGCGGATTCACGAGGCCATGCCAGACCGTCGCCATGCTGCCGACGATGGTGGCCCCGACCAGGGACATGACGAAGGGGCCGAATTCGCCCTCGAATACGCAGACCACGCGTTCGTTGCGGGCGAACAGCCCCGGCACGCCGCGCGCCGTGACGGGGTTCACCGAGAACAGCTCGCCCGGCACGTGGATCATGCGCAGCAGCCTGCCGGCGCAAGGCATGTGGATGCGGTGGTAATCCTTCGGGCTGAGATACAGCGTGGCAAAGCTGCCGTTCTCGAAGCGCGCCGCCAGCGCCGCGTCGCCGCCGACCAGCGCCGTGGTCGAATAGGAATGCCCCTTGGCCTGAAGGATCTGGTCGCGCTCGATCGCCCCGAACTGGCTGATCGCGCCGTCGACCGGGCAGACGAAATCGGCATTGGCCAGCGGCCTCGCGCCCTCTTTCAACGGCCGGGTAAAGAACTCGTTGAAGCTGGCGTAGCCGGCGATGTCCGGATTGGCCGCTTCGGCCATGTTTACGCCATAGCGGCCGACAAACCAGCGAATCACCGAAGTCGTCAGCCCACCGGCCTGCGCCGACGCGAACCTGCCGGCCAGCGCGGTGAGCGCCTGTTTCGGCAGCAGATACTGGGGCAGGACGGCAAGGCGATCGGACACGTGGGCACACCAAAAAAAGGCCGCCGATTATAGCCGGCGGCCTTTTCTCTACGCGCAAGGCGCGCTCGCCCGAGAGTCTCAGCGGCCTTGGGCCTGCAGGGCGGCGATGCGCTGCTCCATGCTCGGATGGCTGGAGAACAGTGCCATGAAGCCGGGGCCGCCGGCAATGCCGGAACTGGCCAGGCTCTTCGGCAGCGGTTCCACCGCCATGCCGCCGAGGCGTGCCAGGGCATTGATCATCGGTCGCGGCGAGCCCATCAGGTGGGCAGCGCCGGCATCGGCGCGGAACTCGCGCTGGCGCGAGAACCAGGCGACGATGATGCTGGCGAGGATGCCGAACAGGATGTCGCACACCACCACGGTGATCGTGTAGCCGATGCCGGGACCGGAGGAGTCGCTGCCGCGGCGCAGGAAGCTGTCGACCAGGTAGCCGACGATGCGCGAAAGGAAGATGACGAAGGTGTTCACCACGCCCTGGATCAGCGTCAGCGTCACCATGTCGCCGTTGGCGACGTGGCTGACTTCATGCGCCAGCACGGCCTCGACTTCTTCCTTGCTCATGCTGGCGAGCAGGCCCGTCGACACCGCGACCAGCGAATTGTTCTTGCTCGGCCCGGTGGCGAAGGCGTTCGGCTCGCCCTCGTAGATGGCCACTTCGGGCATCGCGATGCCGGCCTTCTCGGCCTGCTTGCGCACGGTCTCGACCAGCCAGAACTCGGTCGAGTTCGAGGGGGCCTCGATGATGTGGGCGCCGGTGGACCATTTAGCCATGGTCTTCGACATCAGGAGCGAAATGAAGGACCCGCCGAAGCCCATGAGGGCGGCGAAGACCAGCAGCAGGCGGAGGTTGAGCCCGTTGGCGTGG
>JALHNN010000045.1 GCA_022843505.1 Sulfuritalea sp. | reverse complement strand
GACCAGCGGCACGGAATCCATATAGGCCGTCGCAATGCCCGTTACGGCATTGGTGACCCCCGGCCCGGACGTGACCATGCAGACGCCAATCTTGTTTGAGGACCGGGAATAGGCATCGGCGGCGTGCACCGCCGCCTGCTCGTGACGAACCAGGACATGCTTGAACTTGTCCTGCTTAAAGAGTTCGTCGTAGATATAAAGCACCGAGCCGCCAGGATAGCCGAACACATACTCGACTTTTTCTTCCTGCAAGCACCTGATAACAATTTCCGCACCGGTTAGCTGCATTGATTACACCTGTTACACTTTTTTAGTGAAACGTATAACCTTACTGTGTGATCCGCGAATGGTCAAGATTTATGTCTCCGCCTGGCACTCGATTTTCTGCTGAAGGCGCCGGGAGCGCACCCTGAGTTCGCGCCTTGAACTCTCCGGCTTCCTCGCCGGCGTCGAACGGCGGGCTTTCAAGCAGGCCCTGTTCGCCGTGCGTAACGAAGAAAACGCTCTGGATATCGTCCAGGATGCGATGATGCGACTGTCCGAAAAGTACGGTGACCGCGAGGCGGCAGAATGGCCCATGCTGTTCCAGCGGATCCTGCAGAACGCAATCCGGGATTTCTACCGGCGCTCAAAGGTTCGCTCGCTATGGACGGTCTTGTTTTCATCCCTGACCTCGGCTGACGAAGAAGGCGATGACCCTCTTGAAACTTTGGCAAGCGAATCGGAGTCTGAGGACCACAAGACACCGCATCGAAACGCCGAGAGAATGCAAGTCCTTGGTATTATTGAAAAAGAGATATCCAGGCTGCCACCGCGTCAACGCGAAGCCTTCCTGATGCGTTACTGGGAGGATATGGATATTGCCGAAACCGCCGCCGCCATGGGCTGCACGGAAGGCAGTGTCAAGACGCATTGCTCGCGAGCCACGCACACCTTGGCCGCAGCACTCAAGGCAAAAGGTATAGAGCTATGAATCAGGATACGGAATTCGGCTACAAGACCCGGCAGATCCTCAACGAGGGGCTCGATCACCTCGACGGCAGGATCACCCAGCGCCTGCATGAAGCGCGCCAGTCCGCCCTGACAAAACAGCGCCACCCGGTGGCGATACTGCGCCTCGCCGGCTTGGACCATGGCTTCAATTTCAATTTTGCGTCACATGCCCGTACCCTGCTCGCAGTCATGGCGCTGACCTTGGGTGCGACCGGCACCTATTACTGGAACGCATTCGTCCAAACGCAGGAGTTCGAGGAAATCGACAGCGCCCTTCTCGCCGACGAGTTGCCGCCGTCCGCTTATCTTGACAAAGGCTTTCACGCATGGCTCGAACGCGGCTCGGATTCATCCTCGGAATAAGCCTCTGGCTGTTCGCGCAATCAGCCTTCGCCGCGATCACGCCGCCGCTGCCGCAACCGTCCTGGAAACAGCTCAGCACCGAACAGCAGCGCATACTGGCACCGCTGTCTGGCGAATGGGACCAGATGGAAGGCTTCCGGCGCAAGAAGTGGCTGGGTATCGCCGAGCGCTACAAGACGCTGGCGCCTGAAGAACAGGCGCGCATGCAAAGGCGCATGACCTCCTGGGCCAAGCTCACTCCCGACGAGCGCAAACGCGCACGCGACCAGTACCTTTCCCTGCAAAAGGCGCCTCCGGAAAAGAAGGAGGCGGTCAAGCAGAAGTGGCAGGAGTACAAGGAGCTGCCCGAAGCCGACAAGGCCCGACTCAAGGCCGAGGCGACGAGCAGGCCGGCACCGCGCCCGGCCCCATCCAAGCCGATGGCCTCCGCCGCAGCCCAGCCCAAGCCTGCAGCACCCGCCGCATCCCAAGCCCTACCGGCCGGCCCGGCGCCGCAAAGTCCGACTCCCAGTCCGGCCATCCCGAGGTGAGCGTTGCCCCGGGGCAACTGCCCAGCATTTTCCGCCGTCTCGCCTGCATGCTCTACGAGAGCCTGCTGTTGCTGGGTGTGCTGTCGCTCACCTTCATGGTGCCGCAACTGATCCTTGGCATGGGGTTCAACATCGCCCTCCCCGGCTGGACGCTCATGGCCCATATCTTCATCGTGCTCGGCGCCTACTTCATCTGGTACTGGAGCCACGGCGGGCAGACCCTGGCGATGCAGACCTGGAAGATCCAACTGACTACCGCATCCGGTGAGCCCCCGTCCATGGTCCGGCTGCTCACGCGCTACGCGCTGACCTGGCCAAGCCTGATCTATTTCGGGGTGGGCCTGATATGGGCCCTGTTCGACCGCGATCGGCAGTTCCTCCACGACCGGCTGGCGGGAACCCGCCTCGTGTTCAAACAGGCCTGATCGTCAGCGTCGCTCGACCCACCAGAGCATCCCGCCGGCGGTAAGCAGGAACAGCACACTGGGCGTGATCGCCGAAAAGAACGGTGCCCAGCTGTTGATTACGCCGAGGCTGGAGAACAGGCCATTCAGCATGTGGAAACCGATTCCCAGCATGATTCCGGCGAAAACCCGGATGCTCACTGCCCCCATGCGATCCTGCAAATAGGCGAAAGGCAGCGCCAGGGCCAGCATCACGAGGGCCGCCAGGGGATAGACCAGCTTCTTCCACAACGCGATGTCGTAGCGTTCCGTCTTCTGCTGGTTGCCGCTCAAATGCCTGACGAACAGGTACAGGTTGATCAGCGACATGCGTTCCGGAACCACCAGCAGCACCGCCAGCAGGTCGGGATTGAGTGCCGACTTCCAGGGCATCTCGGCATACCGCTCCACGTGCGCCGACTCGCCGGTGAACACGGTACGTACCACGCCGTCAAGCATCCAGGCACCGTCCTTGAGGTAACGCCCGCGCTCCGCCTCGTTGATCGCCAGCAGCTGGAAGCGGTCGTCGAACTCGAAGACGCGCACCTTGCGCAACGAGGTATCCGGCAGGACTTCGCGCACGTTGACGAAGGATTTCTCGTCGCGGACCCAAAGGCCGGAGCGAAACTCCTGCGCCACCAGCGAACCCATGGCCCTCAGGCGCAGCTGCTGGGCGGCACGTTCCGCGGGGGGCGCGACGAACTCGCCGATCATCAGCGTGATCAGGGAAAAGACGAGCCCGATCTTTGCCAGGCTGACCAGCAGGTCGCGCGTAGACAGGCCGGCAGCGCGCAATACCGTGATCTCCGAATGGCGCGCCAGCACGGTCAGCGCGTACAAGCTGCCGATCAGGACGCCGATCGGGAACAGCTCGTACAGCCTGCCCGGCAGCGTCAACGTGACATAGGCCAATGCGTGCTGGATCCGGTAGCCACCCTTGCCGATGCTTTCGAGCTGGTGGATCAGGTCGAAGAAAGCGAACAGCATCAGGAAAGCCAGCAAAACGAGGCCCGTCGTCGAGTAGATCTCCCTTGCCAGGTGCCGCTCGTAGATCTTCAGCGCCATTTGAGCCTCCCCCAGGCCAGGGGATTCTGCCGCCGATAGAACAGGATCACCAGAAGCAGGAACATGCCGACATGCACGGCCCACACGCCAATGCCAAAGCGCAGCTTTTCCTGGGCGACCCAGGCCTGGCTGATGCTGAGCAGGTTGCTGTAGATCATGTAAGTCAGCAGGGCGAATATCAGGTTGTTGGTCCGGCCCGCGCGGGGATTGACGAAGGCCAGCGGAATCGCCAGGACCGCAAGGTTTAAAGCGGCCAGAGGCAATCCCAGGCGCCAGAGCAGTTCCGCCAAATGCAGGGGTTGCGGATCGCGCACCAGTTCCCAGACCGGCCGGGTCCGCGGCGACTCCTCGAGACCCCGCGCCTCCTTGGTCTCGATCCGCACGGAATAGCGGTCGAACTCCATCACCCGATACTCGGCGGTGCCGGCCGTCCCTTCGTAGCGCCGTCCCCGCTCAAGAACCAGGAAGCGATCGCCATTGGCCTGCGTTTCGGTATGCCCCTCGGCGGTGGCCATGACCCCCAGGCGCCCCTGCTGAATCGAGCTGATGAAGACGTTCTTGACCTTGCCGTCCTGCCCGGCGACGCTTTCGACGAAGAACACGCGGTCGGCGCCGCTGGACTCGTTGAAAGCGCCCGGTGAAACGCGCGCGACATCGTCACGCTGGTCCATCGACTGGCGGTAACTCTCGCTCTGCTGGTGCGCCCAGGGAGCCAGCAGCAGCGACAGGGCCGCGATCACCAATACCGGGGGCGCAGCAAACTTGATCACCGGCTTGATCAGCGCCGTCAGGGGAATTCCCGACGACAGCCAGACGACCATTTCCGAATCGCGATACCAGCGCGACAGGGTCATCAGGATGGCCACGAACACGGTGAGCGACAACATCACCGGCAAATAAATGATGGCGCGGAAGCCGAGCAGGGCAATCACGGCCTCGGAGGCCAGCCTTCCTCCCGCCGCATCGCCGAGCAGACGGATCAACTGGGTGGTCATCAGGATCGCGAACAGCGCGACGAAGACTCCGGCCGCGGTATGGGTGAATTCCCGGATGGCTGCTCGCTGATGAATCATCTAAAGGCGGGACGGCTTTGACTTTTGGCAAAAACTTGGGGAATAATCACGGAACCGAGAAAATCTGGCCAAAACAGAACAATATCTTCCGAATCCCCGCGTCCTGCAAGGAGAGCAACTTGGAATTTAGCATAAAAAGCGGCAGCCCGGAAAAGCAGCGCACCGCCTGTGTCGTGCTCGGCGTATTCGAACCGAGAAAGCTCTCCGCGGCGGCGGCAATCGTCGATGCCGCGGCACAGCAGTACCTGGGGGATATCCTTCGCCGCGGCGACATGGAGGGCAAATCCGGGACGAGCCTCCTGCTGCACGGCGTGCCCGGAGTCGAGGCCGACCGCGTCCTTCTGGTTGGATTGGGCAAGGAACGCGAGTTCCGCGAAAAGGAGTACCGCACCGCCCTGAGCACGGCAGTGCGCCAGCTCAACGAGACGGGCGGCTTCGACGGCACCATCTACCTGACCGAACTCCCGGTGAAGAAGCGTGATGTCGCCTGGCGTGTCCGCCAGGCGGCGATGATCGTCCAGGACGCCCTCTACCGCTTCGACCGCCTCAAATCGAAAAAGGAGGAAGTGCGCCGTCCGTTGCGCAAGCTCACCTTCTGCGTTGCCCGCCGCAACGAACTCCCGATTGCAGAGCAAGCCCTGGCCCAGGGCCTGGCCATTGCCGCCGGCGTGGAACTGGCGAAGGACCTGGGAAACCTGCCGGGCAACATCTGCACGCCGGGCTACCTGGCCGAGCAGGCGGCGCAACTGGCCAAGTCCCACGGCCTGACGGTGGACGTGCTGGATCGCCCCGACATGGAAAAGCTGCGCATGAATACGCTGCTTTCCGTCGCCCGCGGTTCGCACGAACCCCCGAAGTTCATCGTCATGCGGCATGCCGGCGGAGTCGCCGGGGCAAAGCCGGTGGTCCTCGTCGGCAAGGGGATCACTTTCGACTCCGGCGGCATTTCCCTGAAACCCGGCCCGGAAATGGACGAAATGAAGTTCGACATGTGTGGAGCCGCGAGCGTTCTTGGCACGATGAAAGCCGCGGCCCAGATGAGCCTGCCGCTGAACCTCATCGGCGTCATCCCGGCAACCGAAAACATGCCCGGAGGCAGCGCCACCAAACCGGGCGACATCATCACCTCGATGTCCGGACAGACCGTCGAAATCCTCAACACGGATGCCGAGGGTCGCCTGATCCTGTGCGACGCGCTGACTTACGTCGAGCGCTTCGATCCGGAATGCGTCGTCGACATCGCGACCCTTACCGGCGCCTGCGTGATCGCGCTCGGGCATGTCACCAGCGGCCTCCTGGCCAACAACGACGGCCTGGCCCGCGAGTTGATCGAGGCCGGCTACGAGGCTCACGACCGCGCCTGGCAGTTGCCCCTGTGGGACGATTACCAGGAGCAGCTGAAGAGCAATTTCGCCGACATGGCGAACATCGGCGGCCGCCCCGCCGGATCCATCACGGCCGCCTGCTTCCTCGCCAGGTTTGCCGAGAAGTATGCCTGGGCCCACCTCGACATCGCCGGCACGGCATGGCGCTCGGGCAAGGAAAAGGGGGCGACGGGCCGGCCGGTGCCGCTGCTCAGCCATTTCCTCATCGAGCGGGCGCGGGCCGCGGCCAAGCCCGCACCGAAGCGCAGGCGCGGATGACGCGGGTTTCCTTCCTGCACGGCGCCGGGAATCGCCTGCACGCCGCCGCCGACTGGCTGGGACAGGCCGTTCGCGAAGGTCGGCGCGTACTCGTATATGCGCCTCGGGAGCACGACCTCGACCTGCTCGACCGCCTGCTGTGGAGCCATCCGCCGACCGGGTTCATACCGCACTGCCGCGACGGCGCCGCACTTGCGGCGGAAACACCGGTGGTGCTGGCGGGCAGCCTCGATCGTCCGATCCATGATGAATGCCTGGTCAATCTGTCCGACGAAGTTCCTCCGGCATTCAGCAGCTTCGAACAACTGGTCGAGATCATCAGCACGGCCGACGCCGACAGGGTCGCGGGACGCGAGCGCTTCCGCTTCTATCGGGATCGCGGCTATGCGCTTGACGCGAGGGACATCTCCGGGGAGGCGGGCTAGATGGACGACGACACCACAGACCTGCTGCTCAAGGCCGACGCCCTGATGCGGCGTACCCGCAGTTACGTCGCCAGCAAGCCGCCGCCGGCCGCCGTACCGTTCACACCGGACACACCGGAAGCGACCGTTGCGCCCTCGCCCCCGGACGACGACGTACCGGTGCTGACGGAAAAGGTCACCGACAGCGAAGCCGCCCTGGCCACGGCGCCACCGCACATGCAGCAGCATCTGGATGCCTTGCGCGAGGAATTGGGCCGCTGGCTGGAACAGGAGCTTCCACACGCCGTGCTAAAGGTTACCGACGGCTTGGCGGACCAGTTGATGGGGGAGCTCACCCACCAGGCGGAGAAGAATCTGCTGCCGCGGCTGATCGCGCGCCTTGACGGCACCGGTCGCGATCCGGACTGATCACTCGACGGGAACGGTCTCGGCAAAGGCCGGTCGCTGCATCAGCTTGTCGTAATGCGCCCGAAGGTTCGGGTGCTGCTGTTCCCAGCGCATGTCGCCCAGGCGAAACGAAACGTAACCGAGGGCGCAAGCCGCCGCAACGTCGGCCAGGGAAATACCGCTGCCGTGGAACCAGGGCTGCTCCCCGAGATCCTGCGACATCGCCAGCAATCCGTCGGCAACCTTGCGGCGCTGCCGGTCCAGCCAGGACTGGCTGCGCTCCCCGGCGGGCCGACGGGATTCCAGGAATGCCGCCACGGCGGCATCGAGTATGCCGTCGGCGAGCGCCTCCAGGCGCTTGACGCTGATGCGCTCGCGTCCGGAGGCCGGAATCAACCGGTTGTTGGGCGCGACGGCGTCGAGGTACTCGGCGATCACCCGCGAATCGTAGACCGTGCTCGCGTCGTCGAGCACCAGTACCGGCACCTTGCCGAGCGGATTGAGGCGGGATACCTGATTGCCCTCGGCCCAGGGCGAATCGACGACGAACTCGCATTCGATCTTTTTCTCCGCGAGCACGATGCGTATCTTGCGGACATACGGACTGGTCAGCGAACCGATCAATTTCATGGCGCGAAGGGCGAGGGCGAAGAACCGAAAAACTATATCACGCCGCCACGCCGGGAACGATGGGCTGGAAATTCGCACATGTTAAAATTTCCATTCCCCGCGGACTGGCCCGCGTGGCCTGCCTTCCGCCCTGAACCATGACACTCGACACCCTCAACGCACTCTCCCCGCTCGACGGTCGTTACGCCGCCAAGGTTGAAAGCCTGCGAGCGCATTTTTCCGAATACGGCCTGATCCGAAATCGCGTGCGGGTGGAGATCGGCTGGCTGGCGGCCCTGGCGGCGAGCCCGGCAATCGCGGAATGCCCCGCCTTTTCCGCGGCGACGCTGGCCGAACTGGAGCGCGTGGTGAGCGAGTTCTCCGTCGCCGACGCGCAGGCGATCAAGGACATCGAGGCACGCACCAACCACGACGTCAAGGCCATGGAGTACTGGCTGAAGCAGCGCCTGGCCGCCAATGCCGAAGTCATGGGCGTCAGCGAGTTCATCCATTTCGGCTGCACCTCGGAGGACATCAACAACGTCTCCCATGCATTGATGCTGAACGACGCCGTGCGTACCTGCTACCTCCCGGCGTTCGATCAGCTGATCGAATGCCTGCGCGGCCTGGCGCACCAGCTTGCCGACCTGCCGATGCTGGCGCGCACCCATGGCCAGCCGGCCACGCCGACCACGCTGGGCAAGGAAATGGCCAACATCGCCGCGCGTCTGGTCCGCGCCCGCGCCAGGATCGCGGGGGTTTCCCTGACCGCCAAGTTCAATGGCGCAGTCGGCAACTACAACGCCCATCTCGCCGCCTATCCGGGGCATGACTGGGAAGCCTTCAATCGCGACTTCATCGAGTCGCTCGGGCTCGAATTCAATCCCTACACGATACAGATCGAGCCGCACGACGCCATGGCCGAGCTGTTCGATGCCATTGCCCGCGCCAACACGATACTGATCGACGCCGACCGCGACATCTGGCAGTACATCTCGCTCGGCTATTTCAAGCAAAGGCTCAAGCAGGGCGAGATCGGTTCGTCGACCATGCCGCACAAGGTCAACCCGATCGATTTCGAGAATTCCGAAGGCAACCTCGGCCTGGCCAATGCCGTTTTGCGCCACCTCTCGGAAAAGCTGCCGATTTCGCGCCTGCAGCGGGACCTTACCGATTCGACCGTGTTGCGCAACATGGGCGTGGCCTTCGGCTACAGCCTGCTGGCCTATGACTCGACGCTGCGCGGCCTGGGCAAGCTCGAGGCCAATCCGGAGCGCCTTGCCGAAGACCTGGACGGCGCCTGGGAGGTACTGGCCGAACCGGTGCAAACCGTGATGCGCCGTTTCGGCGTGCCCAATCCCTACGAGCAACTCAAGGAACTCACCCGCGGCAAAGGCGTCAGCCGCGACGATCTGCGCCGCTTCATTGCTGCGCTGCCTATTCCCGAGGTCGATCGTACGCGGCTGCTGGACATGACGCCCGCCAGCTACGTCGGCAAGGCCGCCGAACTGGCGCGGCGGATCTAGGATCCGTATGGCTTTCGCCGACAACCTCAAGCAGCTTCCCCGGGTTTCGCACCTGTCGGCAATCAATCTGCTGGGTGAGGAAGGCAATCTGGAGGCGACCATCGAAAACAAGCCGGGCCAGACCGGATCGCTGGCGATCTATAACCACCTCGGCCAGATCTATGGCGCCATCACCCCGGAGGCCGCACGCAAGGGTCTCGAGCTATATGCCGAGCACGTCGCGGACGCGCGCCAGAACCCCGGGAAGCATCCCAATATCGATCGCCTGATCGAATTGTCGACCGGCAACGCCGGCAAACTACGGGTCAAGCACATCTTCGCCACTGGAAGCGAATAGGACAACAAACAATTGCGGTGGTTTGCCATCCGCAAATGCGACGGCATGGAATAATCCGCCGCAGCGGTACGTATCTCCCATGCCGGTATCAGCTGGCTTCCCCCTAGACAGAACAAGGAGCTCCCATGAAACTCAAGCAACTCGTCGCTGCAACTCTCGCCATTGGCATCACCTCCACGACTCTGGCCCAGGTCATCGGCAAGCAGGAGGACCAGATCCGCTGGCGCCAGTCCGCCTACCACACCATGGCCTGGAGCATGGGCCGCATCAAGGCCAACGTCGAAGGCACCTACAACAAGGACCAGGTCGTCGAGGCCGCCAACGTGATCCAGGCCATCGCCAACTCGAAGATGGGCACGCTTTACCAGCAAGGATCCGACAAGGGCAAGGGCTGGAAGGAAACCCGTCTCAAGGCCGAGTTTTTCAAGCCCGAAAACAAGGATGAACTCGGCAAGGTCGCCGGCGGCTTCAACAAGGAAGCCAACGAGATGGCCAAGGTTGCCGCCGCCGGGGATGCCGGCGCCGTCAAGGCCCAGTTCGGCAAACTCGGCGAAGCATGCAAGGCCTGCCACGACAAGTTCCGCCAGGAAGACGACAAGAAGTAAGCACTACGCGCTTGAGACGAAACGGCCACCCGAGGGTGGCCGTTCTTCTTTGCGGACGCCTCGACCTGCAGCGAGTGCCTAAAAATCGGGTGTCGAATTCGCCGCGGGAGGCGGAGGTGCCTTGATCCACGCGCCGCTGGCGCCATACACGGCAGCCAGCGCCAGGGCCATAGCGAAGATCAAGGCGATTGCGCCGCCGCCCTTCGCCGTCTCGCCAGCGCCGACTTTCCATCCGCGGATCATCGGCATCACCAGGCGCTCCTTGCGGAAACGCACGTAGTAGAAGATCGCCGCGAGGTGGGTGACCACCAGCAGGATGATCAGCGGCTCGACCAGGCGATGGATGCCGACCACACGGTCCGAGAACTCCTTGCCGACCAGCGCGTACAGCGGCCCCTCGAAGGCAATGTCGTCATTGGCGAACAATCCGGTCGCCACCAGGAGCAGGAGGGTGCCGAGCATCGCCAGCACGGACAGCGCGCCCAGTGGATTGTGCCCCTCGCCGTGCCACTGTCCGCGCAGATAGGACACGACCGTGGCCGGCCCGCGTACGAACTGCGAAAAGCGCGCATAGGTCGAGCCGACGATGCCCCAGACCAGGCGGAACACCAGCAGGCCGACGACGACCAATCCGAAGCGGCCGTGCCAGACCATGGCGTTGCCGCCGATCTTGGCGCTGATGAAGGAACCGCAAACGCACAGCACCAGCAGCCAGTGGAACAGCCGCGTCGGCAGGTCCCAGATCAGGATGCGATTCATTGCTTGGCCTCAAGGAATACGGGAGCCGAAAGCGTAGCACGCTGCCGGCTCCCGTTCGTGGCGCGGGACGCAACAGTGCATTGCCTCAGACCACGGCCTCCTGCTTCTCGACCTTGGGCTTGACGAACTGCTCGCGCGAGACGCCCAGCCACATCACCAGGGGGCTGGCCACCAGCACCGAGGAATAGATGCCGAAGCAGATGCCGATGGTCAGAGCCAGGGCGAAGTAGTGCAGTGCCGGTCCGCCGAAGATCAGCATCGAGGTGACCATCATCTGGGTCGAGCCATGGGTGATGATGGTGCGCGAGATGGTACTGGTGATGGCGTGGTCGAGGACC
>JALHNN010000044.1 GCA_022843505.1 Sulfuritalea sp. | reverse complement strand
CATCCGGCACAGCCTGCGCCTGCACGCGGTCGCGGCGCCGACCGGACGCCAGCCATGGGCCGCCGAGTCGCGCCGCGCGCTGGCCGCCCTGGTGCAGGGCAGGACCGTGCGCTTCGAAATCCTGCGTGAGGACGCCTACCGGCGACTGATCGGCAAGCTGCTGTTTGCTCCGCCCGATTGCGCGGCGCCCTGCGCGCCGACGCGCGACGCCGGCCTCGCCCAGCTCGAAGCCGGCCTCGCCTGGTGGTACCGCGCGGAACGCAAGCAGCAGACGCTGCCCGACCAGGGTTATTACGAGTATGCCGAGTTCGACGCCCGCCAGCAGCGCCGCGGCCTTTGGCAGGACACGGCCCCGGAGGCGCCCTGGGATTGGCGCAAGCGCCGGGGGGGCACCATGGCCAGGGCGACTCCCGAAGGCGCGTACGCGGAACAGTGCGCGGCGGATTCGCCGCTGCACCTGCTGCCGATACCCGGCCCGGACGTCGCGCAAATGACAAAGCCCGCGGCAGCCGGGGCCGCAACGGGCTTTTCGCTTTAGCTGGATTTGTATTGCGCCCGCAAGCTGTGTCTCAAATCGGCGCGGCCCCTGCGGGCCAAAGTCCGGAAGCTACCGGACTACTTTGGGAAGCATTAATCGCAGAATGGGATTCAGCGCTAAGGTCCTCCGGAGGTCGCTCCAAACTGGAAGCACTTTCACTGTATGCCTGCGGCCGGGCAAAGTCAATCGTAGAAACCGCGGCGTCGAACAGGCGTTTCTGTAGTCTAATCGGCGGTTTGCCATGGCCCTCAAGTCGACCATCTTCAAGGCGGAACTGCAGATCGCCGATCTGGACCGCAACTACTACGCGACCCACGCACTGACGGTCGCCCGCCATCCCTCGGAAACCGACGAACGCATGATGATGCGCGTGCTCGCCTTCATGCTCCATGCCGACGAGTCGCTGGCCTTCGGCAAGGGCCTCTCGGCCGAGGACGAACCCGACCTCTGGCAACGCGACCTGACCGGCGCCGTCGAGCTCTGGATCGAGGTCGGCCTGCCCGACGAGAAGCGATTGCGCCGCGCCTGCGGCCGCGCCAACCGCGTCGTCGTCCTGACCTATGGCGGCCGCATTGCCGAGATGTGGTGGCAGCAGAACCAGTCCGCGCTGCGCAAGCTGGACAAGCTCACGGTGCTCGACATCCCCCCCGCGGAAAGCCAGGCGCTGGCGGCCCTCGCGCAACGCAGCATGAGCCTGCAATGCACCCTGCAGGAAACCGAGGTCTGGCTGATCGCCGAAGGCGAAAGCCTGCATCTGGCGCCGCAGACCCGCATGGCGCCGGAGATGAACTAGGCGCGATCGAGTTCGCGCAGCGCTTCGCTCAACCCGCCCTGCGCCAGGCGCAGCGGCACCGCCAGCATCAGGTTCAGCGGCAGGCCGAAATCCTCCACCTGCCAGCCCGCGGCATCACAGCACCCGCCCCCCGCGTTCGCGACCGCCAGACGATCACGCAAGGGTCGCAGATCCGCCGCGTAGCCCACCACGCGCTTGCCCAGGGCCAGCGCATAGCCGATTTCGACGCAGGTGCCGGAATCCGGCTCGGCACCGCGAAACGGATTGAGGTTGGCGACGACACAGTCCGCCTCGGCAATCAGGCGCAGATTGTTGGCCCAGATCGCGGCGGCCGTGGCGGCCTGCTGGTCCAGCGGCAGCAGGGCCTGATGCCCGGCGGCCGCGCACAATGCGCGCGCCGACACCGCCCAGCTTTCGGCATCGGGACGAAACACGTCAGGACCCGCCAGGTAGAGCTTCATGCGGCCCCGCCGGCGCCCGTCACCCGAGTTGTTCTTCCTGCCCGAGCATCATCAAGTCGTAGATAACCCTGGGCGTGCCCGGCAACTGCGCGAGGTGGATCGCGGTCATGCCGTCCAGCCGGGCCTTTTCCATGTCGGCGCCCACGGCCAGCAGCAGTTCCACCGGTCCGGCCTGGCCGTTGAGCACGGCGGTGATCAGCGGCGTATTGCCGTCCTCGTCCTGCGGATCGATCTCGCAACCGGCGCTGACCAGGGTCGCGGCGACATTGGTATGGCCGTTCGCGGCGGCCGCGTGCAGCGGCCGGCAGCGCCGCGGCCCGAGCACCTCGAGGTTGGTACCGGCCTCGCACATCACGCGCGTCGCCGCGACGCAGCCTAGTTTGGCGGCGACGAAAAGCGGCGGGCCGTCGCGCGCCAGCATCGCCTCGGTGAGGCTGATGTTGACCCAGTCGGCCGGCGTGAGGTCGGGCGTCGCCATCAGGCGAGATTCTTGGCGAGAAAGGCCAGCATGCGCTCCCAGGCCTGGTTGGCGCAGTCGGCGTCATAGACATCGGCGCGGCGCTCGTTGAAGAAGGCATGGTCGGCGACGTAACGGTACATCTCGGGCGGATTGCCGGCGGCGCGCATCGCCGCTTCGAGCCCGTCGGCGGCCGCCGGCGTGCACCAGTCGTCCTTGCTGGCGAAGTGGGCCTGGAAGGGAATGCGGATGGCGGCCGGATCGGCGAATTCCTTGGGCGGAATTCCGTAAAAGCAGACCCCGGCGGCGAGATTCGGCACATGCACGGCGGCGGCAACGGTCAGCGCGCCGCCCATGCAGAAACCCATGGCGGCAACCTTGCCGCCGAGGCCCCGGAGGTGGTCCACGGCGCCGCGGATGTCCTGGTGCGTAGCGCCGGGGAAATCCAGCCCGTTCATCAGATGGCTGGCCTCGTCCGGCTGCTGCGTCACGCGGCCCTGGAACAGATCCGGTGCCAGCGCGTTGTAGCCGGCGCGGGCGAAGCGGTCGGCGACGCCGCAGATCTGGTCGTTCAAGCCCCACCATTCCTGGATCACCACCACGCCGGGACGGCCCTGCCCGGCGCTGGCCAGCCAGCCGCGACAGGCGCTGCCGTCCGGCCGCTTGAAATCGATCATCTGTCCCATGTTGTCCTCCATCGGGTGCAAGAGTGGGGAATTTACCGGAAATCGGCGCCAATCGACCACATGCGGCCCTCGTATAATGCCCGCTTGCTTTTCTGCCGATACGCCTTCGTGAATCCCGACCTTTCGCTCCTGCAGCCCTACCCCTTCGAAAAGCTGCGCCAGCTGTTTGCCGGCGTGGTACCAGCGCCGACTCTCAAGGAAATCAAGCTTTCCATCGGCGAGCCGCAGCACGAGACGCCGCCCTTCATCAAGAAGGCGCTGGCCGACAAGCTCGGCGGCCTGGCCAACTACCCGACCACCCAGGGCACGGATGCCCTGCGCCAGACGATCGCCGCCTGGATCGCGCGCCGTTACGCCGTGCCGACGCCGGACGCCACCACCCAGGTGATCCCGGTGAATGGCTCGCGCGAAGCCCTGTTCGCCTTCGCCCAGGCCGTGATCGACCGCAGCGGCGGCCGCGCCAAGGTCGTCTGCCCGAATCCCTTCTATCAGATCTACGAAGGCGCCGCCCTGCTCGCCGGCGCCCGGCCGATCTACCTCAACACCCTGCCCCACGACGATTTCGCCATGGACTGGGCCTCCCTGCCCGAGGCCACCTGGCGCGATGTGCAGCTGGTCTATGTGTGCACGCCGGGCAACCCGACCGGCAAGGTGATGGACCTCGCCGCGTGGAAGCAACTGTTCGAACTTTCGGACCGCCACGGCTTCGTCATCGCTTCCGACGAGTGCTATTCCGAGATCTTCTTCGACGAGAAACAGCCGCCGCTGGGCGGGCTGGCGGCCGCCGCGCAGCTGGGCCGCCACGACTACCGCAACCTGGTGATGTTCTCCAGCCTGTCCAAGCGCTCCAACGTGCCCGGCCTGCGCTCGGGCTTCGTCGCCGGAGACGCCGCCATCCTGAAGAACTTCCTGCTCTACCGCACCTACCACGGCAGCGCCATGAACCCGGCGGTGCAGGATGCCAGCATCGCCGCCTGGAGCGACGAGGCCCACGTGCGCGACAACCGCCGCATGTACGCCGAGAAGTTCCACGAGGTGACGCCGCTGGTGGCGCGCCACCTCGACTGCCGCATCCCCGATGCCGGCTTCTACCTGTGGGCGAGGACGCCGATCGCCGACACCGAGTTCGCCCGCGAACTGCTGCGGCAGAAGAACGTCGTCGTGCTGCCCGGCAGCTACCTGGCGCGCGAGAATGCCGGCGTCAATCCCGGCGCCGGCTTCATCCGCATCGCCCTGGTCGCCGGCCACGAGGAATGCCGCGAAGCCGCCGTCCGCATCAACGATTTCTGTCAATCCCTCTGAAGGCCGCCATCATGTCCCAACTGCAGCAGACCATAGAACAGGCGTGGGAAGACCGCGCCAGCCTGAGCCCCGCCGCCGCCCCGGCCGCGATTCGCGAAGCCGTCGCCGCCGTGCTCGGCGAGCTCGACGCCGGCCGCCTGCGCGTCGCGGAGAAGATCGCCGGTGATTGGGTCACCCATCAGTGGATCAAGAAGGCCGTGCTGCTGTCCTTCCGCCTCGAGGACAACCGCGTCATGGACGGCGGCGCCCAGCGCTGGTTCGACAAGGTGCCGACCAAGTTCGCCGACTGGGACAACGCACGCTTCGCCCAGGGCGGCTTCCGCGTCGTGCCCGGCGCCGTGGTGCGCCGCGGTTCCTTCATCGCCCCCAACGCGGTGCTGATGCCGAGCTTCGTCAACATCGGCGCCTATGTCGGCGAAGGCACCATGGTCGACACCTGGGCCACGGTCGGCTCCTGCGCCCAGATCGGCAAGCACGTCCATCTCTCGGGCGGTGTCGGCATCGGCGGCGTGCTGGAACCCCTGCAGGCCAACCCGACCATCATCGGCGACAACTGCTTCGTCGGCGCGCGCTCGGAAGTCGTCGAGGGTGTGATCGTCGAGGACAACTGCGTGATCTCGATGGGCGTCTTCATCGGCCAGAGCACCAAGATCTTCGATCGCGCCACCGGCGAGATCAGCTACGGTCGCGTGCCGGCCGGCTCGGTGGTGGTCAGCGGCAGCCTGCCGGCCAAGGACGGCAGCTACAGCCTCAACTGCGCCGTGATCGTCAAGAAGGTGGATGCGCAGACGCGCTCCAAGACCAGCATCAACGAATTGCTGCGCGACTGATTCGCCGCGCGGGATATACAGGAGGGCACCATGGGCACCATGCAGCGACTGTTCCAGTTGATGGCCGACAAGAAGGCCTCGGACCTCTTCGTCTCGGTCGGTTCGCCGATCAACATCAAGATCAACGGCAATGCCGTGCCGATCAACCAGACCATCATGGACTCGGCGACCATCATGGGCCTGTTCGGCGAGATCCTGAACGAAAAGCAGATGAACGAGTTCAACGAGGAACTCGAATTCAACGGCGCCTACAACATGCCCGGCACCGGCAACTTCCGCCTTTCCTGCTTCCGCCAGAAGGGCTCGCCGGCCATGGTGGTACGCTACATCCCGGTGGACATCCCGGCCTTCGAGACCCTGCACCTGCCGCCAGTGCTGACCGAGGTCATCATGGAAAAGCGCGGCCTGATCCTGATGGTCGGCGCCACCGGTTCCGGCAAGTCCACGACATTGACTTCGATGCTCGACTTCCGCAATGCGCGCAAGGCCGGCCACATCCTGACCCTGGAAGACCCCGTCGAATTCATCTTCCAGAACAAGAAATCCATCGTCAACCAGCGCGAAGTCGGCTCCGACACCAAGGCCTTCCACATCGCGCTGAAGAACGCGCTGCGCCAGGCCCCCGATGTGATCTTCATCGGCGAGATCCGCGACAAGGACACCATGAGCCAGTCCATCGCCTACGCCCAGTCCGGCCACCTGTGCATCGCGACGCTGCACGCCAACAACAGCTACCACGCGATGAGCCGCATCATCAGCTTCTACCCGCTGGAGAACCGCCCGTCCCTGCTCGCCGACCTCGGCGTGACACTGAAGTGCGTGATCTCCCAGCGCCTGGTGAAGAAGCCCGACGGCGGCCGCGCCCCGGCCGTGGAAGTCCTGCTCAACTCGCGCTACATCGCCGAACTGATCGAAAAGGGCGAGCTCGGCGAAATCAAGGACGCCATGGAAAAGTCCATGGTGCCCGGCAGCCAGACCTTCGAGCAGTGCCTTTACCAGCTCTATGCCGACGGGATCATCACGCTGGAAGAGGCGCTGAACAATGCGGACTCGGCCAACAACCTGCAGCAGGTGATCAACAACGCCGCGGCACCGAAACCCGCCGGCGACGGGGGTGCCGTGGCCGCGCCGGACATGACCAAGTCGGTGGCGCCGGGATCGTTCAGCGAGTTCAAGCTCGACATGGGTCCGTCGTGACGGTTCTCGACAAGGCCCGGGCGCTGATCGCGCGCCCCTCGGTCACCCCGCAGGATGCCGGCTGCCTGGACCTCGTCGCCTCGTGGCTGGCGCCGCTGGGTTTCGAGTTCGAACGCATCGATGCCGGCGGCGTCTCGAACCTCTGGGCGCGCCGCGGCACGACCGGCCGCCTGATCTGCTTCGCCGGCCACACCGATGTGGTCCCCACCGGGCCGCTGGACCAATGGACCTCGCCGCCCTTCGAACCGGCGATCCGCGACGGCTACCTTTACGGGCGGGGCGCGGCCGACATGAAATCCTCGATCGCCGCCTGCGTGGTCGCCATGGAGAACCTCGTCAATCGCCGTGTTGCTGGCGCCGACTCCCATTCCCTGGCCCTGCTGCTGACCTCGGACGAGGAAGGTGACGCCATCGACGGCACGGTACGCGTGGTCGAGGCGCTCAAGGCGCGCGGCGAAACCATCGACTTTTGCATCGTCGGCGAACCCACCTGCGTCAAGCAGCTCGGCGACACCATGAAGAACGGCCGCCGCGGCTCGCTCTCGGCGAAGCTCACGGTGCGGGGCGTGCAGGGCCACGTCGCCTATCCCGAGCAGGTGAGGAACCCGGTGCATCTGGCGGCACCGGCCCTGGCCGAACTCGCCGCCACGACCTGGGATGCCGGCAACGAGTATTTCCCGCCGACCAGCTTCCAGATCTCCAACGCCCACGCCGGCACCGGGGCCGGCAACGTCGTGCCCGGAACCTTCGTCATCGACTTCAACTTCCGCTTCTCGACCGCCAGCACCGTCGACGGCCTGCAGTCGCGCGTGCACCGGCTGCTCGACCGCCACGGCCTCGAGTACGAGATCGCCTGGACCCTGGGCGCCAAACCCTTCCTGACGCCGCGCGGCGAACTCTGCGTGGCGCTCACCGCCGCCGTCGCCGCCGCCAACGGCGTCGCCGCCCAGCTGTCCACCACCGGTGGCACCTCGGACGGCCGCTTCATCGCCGACATCTGCCCGCAACTGGTGGAGTTCGGCCCGATCAATGCCAGCATCCACAAGCTCGATGAGTGCATCGCCGTCGCCGACCTGGAGCCGCTGGCGAAAATCTACGAACTGACATTCCGACGCCTGCTGTCCTCCCACGCCTCCCCCGATGACAAGAGAACAAATTAATCGCCCCCACCCCCCACCCCCCGCCCGGGCGGGGGTGACTGTGAGCTCGCTACGCTCGACGGCCACGGGTCGCTTCGTTCGCCGTGGTGGAGGCACTTCGCGCTCATGATCCACGGCGCCACCGATGAGCTGATTACCCTGCGCGACTGGCTGCGCTGGGCGGTGAGCCGCTTCAACGAGGCCGGCCTGCATTTCGGCCACGGCACCGACAACGCCTGGGACGAAGCCGTCTGGATGGTGCTTGCCACGCTGCACCTGCCGCGCGACACGCTGGAGCCCTTCCTCGACGCCCGCCTCACCAGCAGCGAACGTCACGAGGTGCTCGAGCGCCTGCAGCGGCGCGTGGTCCATCGCCTGCCCGCGGCCTACCTGCTGAACGAGGCCTGGCTGGGCGAGTTCCGCTTCCACGTCGACCCGCGCGTCATCGTGCCGCGCTCCTACTTCGCCGAACTGCTGGAGGACGGCTTCGCTCCCTGGATAGCGGATCCGGAGGCCGTTCAATCGGCGCTCGACCTGTGCACCGGCTCGGGCTGCCTGGCCATCGTCATGGCGCACGCCTTCCCCAATGCCGCGGTCGATGCCATCGACATCTCGCCCGATGCGCTCGAAGTCGCCCGCCGCAACATCGCCGACTACGGCCTCGAGGACCGCGTGCACGCCATCGAGTCCGACCTCTTCGCCACGGTGAAGAAGAAACGCTACGACCTCATCATCTGCAACCCGCCCTACGTCACGGCGGCGGCGATGGAAGCGCTGCCGGCCGAGTACCGCCACGAACCGGCGCTGGCCCTGGCGGCGGGCGCCGACGGCCTCGACGTGGTGCGCCGCATCCTGGCGCAGGCGCACAAGTACCTCAGGCCCGGCGGCGTCCTCGCCATCGAGGTCGGCCACAACCAGGAACTCGTCACCGCGGCCTTTCCCGGTCTGCCCGCGGTCTGGCTCGACACCGCGAATGCCGCCGGCAAGGTCTTCGTCCTGACCCGCGAAGACCTGCCCGGGGGCTGAATCCGCAGGAAGGCGCCTGCTCGCGAATTCTCCTTGGCGCGATAAGGAACGCTGCTACTTCGCCGATACCATCGGCATCCAGGAAAAGCCGATGCGCATGTAGTCGGCGCCCTCTTCGATCAGCTCCATCAGCCGGATGTGCCGCGGATGCTCGCCGGCCATGATTTCGCAGAGTTCGCCGATCCAGATCTGCTGGCGCTCGACCAGCATCACCGGGCGATCGTGGGCCTTGACCGTGTCCGGCAGCAGCAGGGCGCGCATGTAGTGGTAGCGGAAGCCGCCGCTGGAGGTCTCCCAGTTCTCGGCCTGGTGGTCCTCGTTGCCGATCACGCGCAGGTGGGTGGCGATCGGCCGCTTCGACATGATCCACAGGCCGCAATGGACGCGGCCGAATTCCGGGGCATCGACGCGGCGGATGATGCCGACCCACCAGGGCGACTTTTCGTCCACGCGGATGCCGCAGAGCACGCCGGGCTCGGCCCAGCTGCCGAGGCCCTGCGGGATATCGACGCCGACGCCCCATTCGCTCTGGTCGCGCATGGTCCAGATCTCGGGCTCCGAATCCGGCGTCTCCGCCGCGAGCTGCACGCCCGCGTGCTTGCGCTGCCTGACGTTCAGCTCCTCGTCGATCACCACGCCGGAACCCGCCTCGAGCGTGGATACGCGCGGCGCCACCGAGCCGAAGCCATGGGCGACGGTCACCTGGCTGGAAATCGAGACGCGCTCGAAGCGGCGCTTGGGCGGATTCGGGCCGAGGTAGATCAGCAGGTGGCGTATGACGCTGACGATCTGCGCCTGGGTGAATTCGGGCCCGAAGCGCGCCTCCTCGGCCAGCAGGTCCTTGGCGATCAGCGCCTCGATTTCCACGAGCTTGGCCAGGGCCGGGCCGCCGCCGAAATAGCGCAGGCCCGGCGCCGGCGTCATGGCGGCGCCGTGCTGCCTGGGCGGCAGGCGCCCGGCCAGGTCGAGCACGAAATTGCATTCCGGCGCGGGCTCCTGCGACCAGGCAAACGAAATCGCGAAACGTTCGAGGATGCGGCCGGCAAGCTCCACCTGCTCCGGCGGCATCTCGTGCAGGGCGGCCAGGCTCATGCCCACCATGCGCAGCAGCTCGGCGCGGATGGTCGAGCGCACTTCGCGCTCTCGCACCGCGATCGGAACCTCGTCGAGCTGGCGCTTCTCGGCATAGGCGAACAGCCGGTAGGGCGCGCGCCAGAGATCCTCGCCGGAGCCGATGTAACGCATCTGCCGGGTCCGCTCGGCCCGCTCGCAGGCGCGGATCGCGCGCGCGATGGCCAGCCCGAGGTGCTTGTCGAAGGCCGCCGCTCCCGCCTGTCCGGCTTCGTGGTCGTGCACGCAGCGCTCGTAGGCCTCGGCCAGCGCCGCCCAGTAGCCGTGCAGCGACTCGTAGATCCTGCGCTGTTCCTGGTCGCGCTTGTGGATGTGGCGCATGAACTCCTCGAACACATCCACCGCGACCCGGCTGCCGGCGGCCTCGATCTCGCTGATGATCAGGAAGCGGTCGTCGCAGGCGAAGCCGTCGGCGCCGGCCAGGGAATTGGCCCAGGTGCCGATCTCGACCAGCGCCGCCACCGGATCCGATTCGTCGACCATGTTCAGCAGGTCGCGCGCCTTTGCCACCGAATTCATCGGATGGTCGGGCTTGCGCGAGAACAGTTTGCCGAGCTCGAACATCAGGAGTCTCCCGTGGCGGCTACCCGACGGCGGCGTCAGGGCCTGCGACTCATTCTATCCGCAGGCGAAGGCAGCCATGGAAAGCGGCGAGTGACAGGCTCGGCTCCCCCGCGCTCGCCTGTCACTCGTCATGCTGCAACGTGCCCGTGACGAAATCGTAGTCCGCGCGCGAATCCGGCCCGCGATGGCGGTGAAAGCGTGCCCGGGCGACCTCGCTGTCCGCCCAATAGCCGAGCTTGAGTACCGGGTCCATGCCCTCGCGATTGATCAGCGACTCGGGCAGCCGGGGGAGGTAGTCGGGCACGAGGTCGGCGAGTTGCGCCGGGTAGCGCCCGCGCTCGGCGCGGAATTTGAGTACCGCCGGGCGGACGGCGGCCAGATCGGCCTCGCGCGCCTTTGTCAGGTCGATCAGGTCGCGGTTCGCGCTCTGGAACCAGTAGCCCCCGCCAACAACCAACCCGGCGACGAGCGCGAGGACCAGCAGCCCGCCCCACCAACCAGACCCGTCAGGCGCCGCTGCGGGTTCGGTAGGTGGCGATACCGGGGAACTGTTCAGCAAGCGCCGCCCGACGACCAGCATCGGCAGGATGAAGCCCATGGCGATGCCCGCCATCGGCAGAAGCATCAGCAGGCTTGAGCCACCACGGATCGCATCGATCAGCGTACTGCCCAGACCGAACAAGCCGGCCGCACCGAAGCCAAGCGCAAGCAGCCCGAAGCCGCGACGCAACCAGAGTCCGAGGGCTTTCACGCTGCCGCGCCTAAGGCTTGCGCGCCACCATGCCGATCAGCGCCGAGCGGCCGCTGTGACCGCGCCCCTCGCTGACATCCTCCTCGTACTCGACGAGTTCCTCGATCACCCAGTCGCCGAAGGCGGCGCGCAGGATCTCGGGCGTATAGAGGTTTTCCAGCACGCCCGGCCCGCCGGTGCCGTAGTCGAGCTGCTTCGGCGTATAGCCCTGCAAGAGCACGCGGCCGCCGCGACAG
>JALHNN010000043.1 GCA_022843505.1 Sulfuritalea sp. | reverse complement strand
GTCGGATTCGATGCTTCAATTTTTCCCTGAGTGCCTGAGGCGAGTCAGGACGCCAGGCGAGTATGCCATAAACCCGTGATGTCAAGCAATTCCGAAGCGTTGATTTGTGACGGTCTGCCGTCGCTCATCACAAGCTTTCCACTCACCCAGGCATGCGTGACCTGTTCGCGGCCGGCCGCATAGACCAGGTGAGAGGCCGGGTCATAGCAGGGTTGCAGCAACCATTCATCGAGTCGAACCGCGCAGAGGTCCGCGGCCTTTCCGGCTACCAGCGAGCCGATCTGCGCATCGAGGCCGAGCGCTCTGGCGCCGCCCAGGGTTGCCGCGCCCAGCACGACATGCGCGCTCAAGGTCTCGGCGTCCAGGCTTGCCACCTTGGCCAGCAGCGCGGCGTGGCGGATCTCGTGGAACATGTCGAGGCGATTGTTCGAGGCGGCGCCGTCGGTACCGAGTCCGAAATTCAGGCCCCGTGCCTGGGCTGCCGCCATGGGCGGAATCCCGCTGGCCAGTTTCATGTTGGAGGTCGGACAGTGGGCGAGGTGGCAGCCTTCATGGGCCAGCAGTTCGATTTCGGCCGGTTCCAGGTGCACCGCGTGCACCGCGATCAATTGCGGGCCGAGCAGGCCCAGGCGCCGCAGGCGCTCGATCGGGCGGACGCCGTGCTGCTTGACGCTTTCCTCGATTTCGTGGGCCGTTTCATGCACGTGCATGTGGATCGGCAGCTCGAGCTGGGCGGCCAGCGTCGCAATCTTCGCGAAGGTCTTGTCGGCAACCGTGTAGGGGGCGTGGGGGGCCAGACAGAAACTGAGCCGTTCCTCGCTGCAGTAGCGGTCGCGTACGGCAAGGCCCTTGCTCAGGTAGTCGTCGGCATCGACGGCGTAGCGGGTGGGGAACTCGATGGCGATCATTCCCAGCGCGGCGCGCATGCCGCTTTTCAGCACGGCTTCGGCCGCGGCCTCGGGGAAGAAGTACATGTCGTTGAAAGTGGTGATGCCGCCGCGCAGCATCTCGGCACAGGCCAGCAGGGTGCCGTCGCGCACGAAGTCGGCGTCGGCATGGCGGGCTTCGGCGGGCCAGATGTGCTCCGACAGCCAGCGCATCAGCGGCAGGTCATCGGCGTAGCCGCGCAGCAGGCTCATCGCGGCATGGGTATGGAGATTCACCAGCCCGGGCAGGAGGACCTGGCCCGGGAGTTCGACGGTTTGGCGCGGCAGGAAGCGCTGGCGCGCATCCGCCGCCGGCAACAGCGCAACAATTCGTCCCCGGTCGACCGCCAGGGCGTGGTTGGCCAGAGTGACGCCGGCGGGCTCGATCGGGATGATCCACCCGGGGCGGATCAGGAGGTCGATGGCGACCGCTTGGGGTGCTTCCACGCTGGCGATTTTCATGTTTGGATTCAACCAGATTTGGGCCCTCCGGACAACCCGCTCGGGGCAGCACGGCATGTTAAAATCGCAGGCTTTTATGCCACCGCCCGTCGTGCGTCGGCCGAGGCCCGCCTAAATGAATTCGTTCGCCAAAGAAACCCTGCCGATCAGCCTCGAAGAGGAGATGCGCCACTCCTACCTCGACTATGCGATGAGCGTGATCGTCGGCCGGGCCCTGCCGGACGTCCGCGATGGCCTGAAGCCGGTCCATCGCCGCGTGCTGTTCGCGATGCACGAGCTGAACAACGACTGGAACCGGGCCTACAAGAAGTCGGCCCGCATCGTCGGCGACGTCATCGGTAAATACCATCCTCACGGCGATACCGCGGTCTACGACACTATTGTGCGCATGGCGCAGGACTTCTCGCTGCGCTACATGCTGGTCGACGGCCAGGGCAACTTCGGCTCGGTCGACGGCGACAACGCCGCCGCGATGCGCTACACCGAAGTGCGCATGGCGCGCATCGGCCACGAGTTGCTGATCGACATCGACAAGGAAACCGTCGATTTCGGTCCGAACTACGACGGTTCCGAGCAGGAGCCGCTGATCCTGCCGGCGCGCATCCCCAACCTGCTGATCAACGGCTCGTCGGGCATCGCCGTGGGCATGGCGACCAACATCCCGCCGCACAACCTGAACGAGGTGGTCGACGCCTGCCTGCTGCTGCTGCGCGCGCCCGAGACCACCATCGAAGAGCTGATCCAGGTGATTCCCGCGCCGGACTTCCCCACCGCGGGCCTGATCTACGGCGTCTCCGGCGTGCGCGACGGCTACCTGACGGGTCGCGGCCGCGTCGTGATGCGCGCCCGCACCCATATCGAGGATCTGCCGCGCAACAACCGCCAGGCCATAGTGGTCGACGAGCTGCCCTACCAGGTCAACAAGAAGACCCTGCAGGAAAAGATCGCCGAACTGGTCAACGAGAAGAAGATCGACGGCATCGCCCACATCCAGGACGAATCGGACAAGTCGGGCATGCGCCTGGTGATCGAGCTGAAGAAGGGCGAGGTGCCCGAGGTGGTGCTGAACCACCTCTACAAGCAGACCCAGCTGCAGGATACCTTCGGCATGAACATGGTAGCCCTGGTCGACGGCCGGCCGCGCCTGCTCAATCTGAAGGAAATGCTGCAGGCCTTCCTGTCGCACCGGCGGGAGGTCATCACCCGGCGCACGGTGTTCGAACTGCGCAAGGCGCGCGAGCGCGGCCATATCCTCGAGGGCCTGGCGGTCGCGCTGTCGAATGTCGATGAGATCATCGCCCTGATCAAGGCGGCGCCGACTCCGGCCGATGCCAAGCGCGGCCTGATGGCCCGCCCGTGGCGTTCGACGCTGGTCGAGCAGATGCTGGAACGCGCGTCGGCCGAGTCTTCCCGGCCCGACGGCCTCGCCGCCGAGTTCGGCCTCGCCGCCCAGGGTTACATGCTGTCGGATGCCCAGGCCCAGGCCATCCTCGAATTGCGCCTGCAGCGCCTGACCGGGCTGGAACAGGACAAGATCGTCGTCGAGTACAAGGAGGTCATGGAGCAGATCGCCGACCTGCTCGATATCCTGGCCCGCCCGGAACGGATCACGACCATCATCGGCGAAGAACTGGCCGCCGTGAAGGCCCAGTTCGGCGATGCCCGCCGCTCGGAAATCGTGCTCAGCACCGCCGAGATCAATCTCGAGGACCTGATCGTGCGCGAGGACATGGTGGTCACCCTGTCCCATTCCGGCTACATCAAGCGCCAGCCGCTGGCCGACTATCGCGCCCAGCGCCGCGGTGGCCGCGGCAAGCAGGCGGCGGCGATCAAGGACGACGACTTCGTCGATCGCCTGTTCGTCGCCAACACCCACGACTACATCCTTTGCTTTTCCAGCCGCGGCCGCGTGTATTGGCTCAAGGTCTACGAAGCGCCGGAGGGTACGCGCAATTCGCGCGGCAAGCCCATCGTCAACCTGTTCCCGCTCGAAGAGAAGGAAAAGATCACCGCCATCCTGCCGGTCAAGGAGTTCGACGAGGAGCATTTCGTCTTCATGGCGACAGCCATGGGCACCGTGAAGAAAACCCCGCTGACCAGCTTCGCCAATCCACGCAAGGCCGGCATCATCGCCGTCGGACTCGATGATGGCGACCACCTGATCGGCGTCGCCATCACCAACGGCGAGTGCGACGTGATGCTGTTCTCCGATGCCGGCAAGGCCGTGCGCTTTGCCGAGGACGACGTGCGTCCGATGGGGCGCGAGGCGCGCGGCGTGCGCGGCATGACCCTGGAGGACGAGCAGCAGGTGATATCCATGCTGGTTGCCGACAGCGAGGATTACACGGTCCTGACCGCCACCGAAAACGGCTACGGCAAGCGTACCCCGATCGCCGAATACACCCGCCATGGCCGCGGCACCAAGGGCATGATCGCGATCCAGACCTCGGAGCGCAACGGCAAGGTGGTGGCCGCCGTGCTGGCCGCGCTGGGCGAGACCAAGGAGGAGATCATGCTGATTTCCACCGGCGGCGTGCTGATCCGCACCCGGGTCGCCGACATACGCGTCATGAGCCGCTCGACCCAGGGTGTGACGCTGATCACCCTCGATGAGGGCACTCTGCTGGCCGGGCTTGAAATGGTGATCGAGACCGAAGACGACGATTCTGCGGGCGAACTGCCGGCGGCGGAATGAGGGAAGAGGTGATTTGGCCAGCATCGGGAATTCGCGCCAATACCCCTGGCAATGCATGCGGAATTTTGCATCCCTTGATATTGATTCAATCAACGACTGACACTTCAGGAGGCTGGTAATGGCACGTATCTTCAATTTCAGCGCGGGACCGGCAGCCCTGCCGGAGGAAGTCCTCAAGCAGGCCGCGGACGAGATGCTCGACTGGCATGGCAGCGGCACCTCGGTCATGGAAATGAGCCACCGCGGCAAGGAGTTCATGGGCATCGCCGCCCAGGCCGAGGCCGACCTGCGCGAACTTATGGGCATCCCCGCCAATTACAAGGTGCTGTTCCTGCAGGGCGGCGCCTCGGCCCAGTTCGAGATGATCCCGATCAACCTGCTGCGCGGCAAGCCCGCGGCGGATTACGTGCATACCGGCGAGTGGGCGAAAAAGGCGATCAAGGCTGCTAAGATGTTCTGCAACGTCAATGTCGTCGCCAGCGCCGAAGACAAGAACTTCACCTACGCCCCGGCCCAGGCGGACTGGAAAGTCTCGAAGGACGCCGCCTACCTGCATTACACCGCCAACGAGACCATCGGCGGCGTCGAGTTCCACTGGACGCCCAACACGGGCGACGTGCCGCTGGTCTGCGACATGTCCTCGAACATCCTCTCCAGGCCCGTCGACGTCAGCAAGTACGGCCTGATCTATGCCGGCGCGCAGAAAAATATCGGCCCGGCCGGTCTCACCATCGTCATCGTGCGCGACGACCTGGTCGGCAAGGCCCAGCCGACGCCGCCCGCGATGCTCGACTACAAGACCCACGTCGATGCCGAGTCGATGTACAACACGCCGCCGACCTACGCCATCTACATCGCCGGTCTGGTGTTCCAGTACCTCAAGAAGAACGGCGGCGTTGCCGCGATGGAAAAGCGCAATATCGAGAAGGCCAACCTGCTCTACGACTACCTGGGCACCACGGATTTTTACCGCAACCCGGTACGCAAGGAGGACCAGTCGCGCATGAACGTGCCCTTCACGCTCAAGGATGCGGCGCTCGACGAGGAATTCCTCAAGGGTGCCAAGGCGCGCGGCATGGCCCAGCTCAAGGGCCATCGCTCGGTCGGCGGCATGCGCGCCTCGATCTACAACGCGATGCCGGTGGCGGGCGTGCAGGCGCTGGTCGACTACATGAAAGAATTCGCGGCGCAGAAAGGCTGAGATCATGGCTGACCAATTCCAGGTACTGATCCTCAACAACGTCTCCCAGAACGGCCTCAAGCGCCTTGGCGACCGCTTCGCCTGCGGCAAGGATGTTTCCAAGCCGGATGCCATCCTGCTGCGCTCGGCCGACCTGCACAAGGCGGATATCGCCAAATCGGTACTGGCCATCGGCCGCGCCGGTTCCGGCACCAACAACATCCCGGTGGGCGAGATGACCAAGCGCGGCGTGCCGGTGTTCAACGCGCCCGGCGCCAATGCCAATGCGGTCAAGGAACTGGTGCTCGCCGGGATGCTGCTCGCGGCGCGCAACATCGGCGGCGCGATCAAGTTCGTTTCCGCCCTCGATCCCAAAGACGCCGAGATGGAGAAGAAGGTCGAGGACGGCAAGAAGACCTTCGCCGGCTATGAGATCGCCGGGCATACGCTGGGCGTGGTCGGCCTCGGCAAGATCGGCTGCCTGGTGGCGGACGCCGCCATCAAGCTGGGCATGAACGTGGTCGGCTATGACCCCGAGATCACCGTCGACGCCGCCTGGAGCCTGCCGTCGCAAGTGCGCCGGGCCAATTCCCTGGGCGAGGTGCTGAAGAGCTGCAACTTCGTCACCCTGCATGTGCCGCTGGTCGACGCCACGCGCCAGATGATCAAGGCTGCCAGCATAGAGCAGATGAAGCACGGCGCGGTCCTGCTCAACTTCTCCCGCGAGGGCGTGGTCGATGAGGCGGACGTGCTTGCCGCCCTCGACGCGAAGAAGCTGGGCTGCTACGTTTGCGATTTCCCCAGCCCGCACGTCAATGCCCATCCCCATGTCATCGCGCTGCCGCACCTCGGCGCGTCGACGCGCGAGGCGGAGGAGAACTGCGCGATCATGGTTGCCGACCAGGTACGCGACTACATGCTGGACGGCAACATCGTGAACTCGGTGAATTTCCCGAACGTCGTGATGCCCCGCGAATCGAACTACCGCCTCGCCATCGCCAACGCCAACGTTCCCAACATGGTCGGGCAGATTTCCACCGCCATGGCCGAGGCCAAGCTCAACATCCACAACATGATGAACAAGTCGAAAAAGGATGTGGCCTACACTCTGGTGGACGTGGACAGCAAGGTGCCGAAGAAGGTGGTGGATCAGATCGCCAGGATCGAGGGGGTGCTCGCGGTGCGCTATCTGCCCCAGGAGAGCTGACTTGGCGGATGACTCGCGGGAACTCGGGGAACTGCGGGATCAGATCGATGCGATCGATGGCGAGCTGCTGTGCCTGATCAATGAGCGCGCCAAGCTCGCCCGGCGCATCGGCGAGATCAAGCAGGGCAACATCTATCGCCCGGAACGCGAGGCGCAGGTGCTGCGGCGCGTCGCCGAACGCAATCCCGGCCCGCTGTCGGCCAACGCCGCGCAGCGCATCGTGCGCGAGATCATGTCCGCCTGCCTGGCGCTGGAGCAGCCGCTCAACATCGCCTATCTGGGGCCGGCCGGCACCTACTCGGAGTCGGCGGCGCGCAAGCACTTCGGTACCGCCCCGACCTTGCTGGCTTGCCCCGGCATCGACGATGTTTTCCGCAGTGTCGAGGCAGGCAACGCCGACTACGGAGTGGTGCCGATCGAGAACTCCACCGAGGGCGCCATCGGCCGCTCGCTCGACCTGCTGCTTTCCTCTCCCCTGCAGATCTGCGGCGAGATCAACCTGCCGATCCACCACAAGCTGATGGGCCAGGGCGATGCTGCCGCGGGAGTGATCCGCGTCTATTCCCATGCCCAGTCGCTGGCGCAATGCCATGAATGGCTCAATCGGACCCTGCCGCAGGTACAGCGCGTGCCGGTGGCGAGCAACGCCGAAGCGGCGCGACTGGCGGCCGCCGAGGCCGGGACGGCGGCGATTGCCGGCGATGCCGCCGCCGAGCTGTACGGGCTGAGGATACTTGCCGACAATATCGAAGACGATCCCAACAACACCACCCGCTTCGCCGTGGTCGCCGCGCACGACGCCGGTCCCTCGGGTTCCGATCGCACTTCGCTGGTCTGCTCGGCACAGAACCGGCCCGGCGGCCTGTATCACCTGCTGGCGCCCTTCGCCGACAACAGCGTCTCCATGAGCCGGCTGGAATCCCGCCCGGCGCGCGGTTTCGGCGGTAGCCGCTGGGAGTATGTGTTCTACATCGACATCGAGGGCCACCGCAGCGAGCCGGCCGCCGGCCGCGCGCTCGAGGAACTGCGCGGCCGCGCCGGTTTCGTCAAGATCCTCGGCTCCTATCCGAAGGCAGTTTATTGAAGGACCTGACATGAGCATCGTGAACCAGGCGCCATCCTACGTCCGCGCCATCTCGCCCTACATCCCCGGCAAGCCGATCACCGAACTGGCTCGCCAGATGGGCATCCCGGTGGAAAAAATCGTCAAGCTGGCGTCGAACGAGAACCCCCTGGGCATGAGCCCGAAGGCGCGCAAGGCGGTCGAAGCGGCGCTCGCCGGCGTCGAGCGCTATCCGGATCAGTTCGACCTGATTGCCGCCATTGCCGGGCGCCATGGCGTGGCCCAGGAGCAGGTGGTGCTCGGCAACGGATCGAACGACGTGCTCGATCTCGCGGCGCGGGTATTTCTCGCTCCCGGGCGGTCGGCGGTGTTCTCGCGCCATGCCTTCGCTGTCTACCCGCTGGCCTCGATGTCGGCGGGCGCGGAATGCGTGGCGGCGGCAGCGAAGCACTATGGCCACGATCCGGCGGCCATGCTCGCCGCCATCCGGCCCGATACGCATGTCGTCTTCATCGCCAACCCGAACAATCCGACCGGCAACTTCCTGCCGCAGGCCGAGCTGCGGGCCTTCATCGAGAAGATTCCGGCGCACATCTGCGTCGTGCTCGACGAGGCCTATACGGAATACCTGGCCCCTGCCGAACGCGCCGATACGGTGGCCTGGGTGCGCGATTTCCCCAACCTGCTGGTGGTGCGCACCTTCTCCAAGATCTATGGCCTGGCGGGCCTGCGCGTCGGCTACGGCATCGGTCGCGCGGAAATGATCGACCTCTTGAATCGCGTGCGCCAGCCATTCAACGTGAATAACCTCGCGCTGGCCGGCGCCATTGCGGCGCTCGACGACCCCGAATTCCTCGCCCGCAGCTACGAGTCGAATCGGAGCGGCATGGAGCAGATCGTGGCCGGGCTGAAGCGACTTGGCCTCGCCCACATTCCGTCGCACGGAAACTTTGTCACCTTTGAGGTGGCGGATACGCCCGGCGTCAATGCGCGCCTGCTGAAGCAGGGGGTGATCGTGCGACCCATCGGCGGCTACGGCCTGCCGAATCACCTGCGCGTCACCATCGGCCTGGAAGCGGAGAATCGCCTTTTCCTCGACGCTTTGGAGAAAGCGCTGCACGCGTGATGCTGAAGAAACTGGTCGTCTGCGGAGTCGGCCTGATCGGCGGTTCATTTGCCCAGGGCTTGAAGGCTGCCGCCAAGGTCGGTGAAGTGGTCGGGCTGGGGCGCACCCGCGGCCCGTTGGACGAGGCCCTGAAGCTGGGCGTGATCGACCGCATCGCGGATCGCTGGCCCGATGCGCTTGCCGGCGCCGACCTGGTGTTGCTGGCCACCCCCGTAGGGCAGATGGAAGCGGTTTTCACCGCCCTGGCGCCACACTTGGGCCCGGGCACGGTCATCACCGACGGCGGCAGCACCAAAACGGACGTGGTCGCCGCGGCGCGCGCCGGGCTTGGCGGCAAGATAGGGCAGTTCGTTCCCGGCCACCCGATAGCCGGGGCTGAGAAGAGCGGAGTCGCCGCCGCCAGGCCGGACCTCTATGTTGACAAGCGCGTGGTGCTCACGCCTCTGGCTGAAAACTCCGCGAACGATGTGGCAAAGGTGCAGGCCGCATGGGAAGCCTGCGGCGCCCGGGTTTCGCGGCTTGCGCCGGCAGAGCACGACCGAGTCTTTGCCGCCGTCAGCCATCTGCCGCACCTGCTGGCTTTCGCCCTGGTGCACGATTTCGCGCAGCGACCGAATTCGGACCAGCTCTTCGGTTTTGCCGCCGGGGGGTTTCGCGACTTCACGCGCATCGCCAGCAGCCACCCGGAAATGTGGCGCGACATCTGCGTCGCCAACCGCCATGCCCTGCTGCAGGAACTCGATGCCTACATGATGGAACTGATGCGCACCCGCGTGCTGCTGGCCGGGGCCGATGCTGGCGGACTCGAAGCCCTGTTCTCCACGGCACGCGCGCGGCGCGACGCCTGGCTGGATTCACTGCTGCCCCCGGGTGAATGATGGATGCTTTGACACTGCCCCCGCTGCGCAAGGCGTCCGGCGTGATTCGCCTGCCCGGCTCGAAGAGCATTTCCAACCGCATGCTGCTGCTGGCGGCGCTGGCGGGAGGAACGACCGAGATTCGCGATCTGCTGGATTCCGATGACACGCAGGTGATGCTGGCGGCGCTGGCGAAAGTCGGCGTCTGCATTACGGCGCTCGGCGGCAATGCATGGCGTGTCACGGGATGCGGCGGCGTGTTTCCGGTCAAGGACGCAGATTTATTCATGGGCAATGCCGGGACGGCGATCCGTCCGCTCACCGCGGCGCTCGCGCTCTGCGGCGGGACCTACCGCCTGTCCGGCGTGCCGCGCATGTATGAGCGGCCGATCGGCGATCTGGTCGATGGCCTGCGGCAGATCGGCGCCGATGTGCGTTATGACGGCAATGCCGGCTTCCCGCCGCTGTCCATCCATCCCGCAACGGTGAAACTCGATGCGCCGATCCGCCTGCGCGGCGACGTGTCCTCGCAGTTCCTCACGGCGCTGCTGATGGCCTTGCCCTTGACGAGCCGCCGGGCCGTGATCGAGATGAGCACCGAGCTGATCTCCAAGCCCTATGTCGAGATCACGCTGAACCTGATGGCGCGTTTCGGCATCCGCGTCGACCGCGAGGGCTGGGCACGCTTCACCATCCCGGCGGCACAGTCCTACCGCAGCCCCGGCGTGCTGCATGTCGAAGGCGATGCTTCCACCGCCTCCTACTTCCTGGCTGCTGGCGCCATCGGTGGCGGGCCGGTGCGGGTCGAGGGCGTGGGCAGGGGAAGCATCCAGGGCGACGTGCGCTTTGCCGACGAGCTGGAGAAACTCGGTGCCTCGATCACCTGGGGCGACAACTGGATCGAGGCCGCCGCCGCGCCCGGCAAGTTGAAGGCCTTCGACCTCGACCTCAACCACATCCCCGATGCGGCGATGACGCTGGCGGTGGCCGCCCTGTTCGCCGATGGGCCCTGTCGCCTGCGCAACATCGCCTCCTGGCGGGTCAAGGAGACCGACCGGATCGCGGCGATGGCCACCGAGCTGCGCAAGCTGGGTGCCGCGGTGGAGGAAGGACCGGATTTCCTAGCCGTCGCCCCTTCCCCCTTACCCCTTCCCCCTTCCCGTGCAATAGACACCTACGACGACCACCGCATGGCCATGTGCTTTTCGCTCGCGGCGCTGGGCGGCGTGGCGGTGACCATCAATGACCCGGCCTGCGTGAACAAGACCTTTCCCGGCTACTTCGATGCCTTTGCCGAAGTGGCGGCGCCGGTGATCGCCATCGATGGTCCCTCGGCTTCAGGCAAGGGGACGGTGGCCGAGCGCGTGGCGGCGGCCTTCGGCTACCACTACCTCGATAGCGGCTCGCTGTACCGGCTGACCGCGCTGGCCGGCCTGCGCGCCGGCAAGGCGCTGGACGATGAGGCCGGGCTGGCGGCGGTGGCGGCCGGTTTGCCGGCGCGTTTTTCCGCCGGCCGCATCTATCTGGACGACGCCGACGTCACCGATGCGATCCGCACCGAGGAGATCTCTGTCGGTGCCTCGAAAGTCGCGGCCCT
>JALHNN010000042.1:2691-11133 GCA_022843505.1 Sulfuritalea sp. | reverse complement strand
ATGCGGCCCGCGGCATAGGTGCGCTCCTGGTAGTCGACGGTCAGGGGAAAGAAATCCTGACCCGGCTTGGCGTTCTTGGCACCCACCACGGTCGCCAGAACCACGGTGTCCTCCATGGTCACCATCACGGCACCACCGGCCTGGCGGGCGATCTCTGCGGTCTCGAGGGTTACGGTGTGCGCACCGTAGGCAAAGCTTTTCTTGATCGGATTCAACACGACAATTCCTTTCGGCAAAAAATGAAAGCCGGCACAGCCATCATGGCTGTACCGGCCTGTTCAGCAAGCCCGCGCAGTATCTGGCGCAGAGCGCATCGCGCGATTGGGGTGACCCGTACCGACGCTTGTCGGGACGTATTACTTGCGCAAACCGAGACGCTCGATCAGCGAGCGGTAGCTGTCGGCGTTCTTGCGCTTCAGGTAATCCAGCATCTTGCGACGCTGGCTGACCATCTTGAGCAGGCCACGACGCGAGTGATGATCCTTGGTGTGGGCCTTGAAGTGATTGGTGAGGTCGTTGATGCGCGCGGTCAACAGCGCGACCTGGACTTCCGGCGAGCCCGTGTCGCCCTGAGCACGCTGATAACCGGCGACGATGCCGGCCTTGTCGGTGGTGGAAATTGCCATTGTGGTTTCCTTGCTGATCCGGTGGTGTTGGTCTCTTGGAGAACTGGGAATTATAGCGGTTAGATGAGCGGTTGATCAAGTGCCGGAGCCCTGCCCTTCGGCAATCAGGCGCAGGGGTTTCAGCATGTCGTCGCCGACCTGGAGGCAAAGGCCGAGGAATCGGCCATGGTCATCGTAGGCGCGGACCCTGCCGCCGCCCTTCCCCCTGCGCGGGACCGCTTGGCCTTGGCGCAATCGGGCGGCAGAAACCGCATCCAGGTCCGCCTTTTCCAACGCGGCGAGCAGGAAATCCACCGGCAGGAGCAGGCGGTCCCGGGTCTCGGCGTCGAGTTTTTCCAGTTCATCCAGCGTGTGTGCACGATCCAGCGTGATTGCTCCTATCGCTGTTCGGCGCAGTGCCGCCAGATGGGCGCCGCAACCCAGCCGCTCGCCGATGTCGGCAGCCAGGGTGCGAACATAGGTGCCCTTGCTGCAACGCACCGCGAACGAGAACCGGTCATCGACCGTCGGCAGGTCCTGGCCGACCAGTTCCAGTTCGTGGATATGTACGCGACGCGCCTTGCGCTCGACTTCGACGCCCGCCCGTGCATACTCGTATAGCGGCTTGCCATCGCGCTTGAGGGCCGAGTACATCGGCGGCACCTGTTCGATCTCGCCGCGGAATTTCGCCAGAACGTCGGGCAGTTGGCCCGACACGCACGCCACGGGACGGCGTTCGAGCACCCGCCCCTCGGCATCCGCCGTGTCGGTGGTGGCGCCCAGTTGCACCGTCGCCAGGTACTGTTTGTCGGCATCCAGCAACTCGCCCGAAAACTTCGTGGCTTCGCCAAAGCACAGCGGCAGCAAGCCGGTGGCCAGGGGATCCAGGGTACCGGTGTGCCCAGCCTTCTCGGCACGAAACAGGCGCCGCGCCGCCTGCAGCGCGTGGTTGGAACTGATGCCGATGGCTTTGTCGAGCAGCAGGACACCGTCGAGACGGCGACGCGGCACGCGCGCGACCGCGCTCTGCTTTCCGCTCACTCGTCGCGATGCTTCTGGTCGGATTCGACGGCTTCGTCGATCAGCTGCGACAGGCGCGCACCTTCCTGGACCGATGGATCGAAGACGAAATGCAGTTCCGGAACGTGGTGGATGCGTACCCGCTTCCCCAATTCGCGGCGCAGGAAGCTCGCCGAATGCGCCAGGCCGTCGGCGATGGCCGCGTTGGCCGAAGGATCGGCGAGCGAGGTATAGAACACCTTGGCGTGGGCGTAGTCGGGAGTCACCTCGACCGCCGACACCGTGACCAGGGTCATTTTGGCCGCTATGCGCTGGTCCTTGAGGTGGAAACGCAGCAGATCGGCCAGTTCGCGGCGAATCTGCTCCGCGACACGATCCGAGCGCGAGAAGCCGTGACCCGAGCCGCGCCTGGTCGCCATGGCCGGTCGCTCAGTTCAGCGAACGGGCGATTTCCTGGATCTCGAAGACCTCAAGCTGGTCGCCTTCGTTGATGTCGTTGAAGTTCTTCAGGCTGAGGCCGCACTCGAAGCCTTCCTTGACCTCGCGGACGTCATCCTTGAAGCGCTTCAGCGATTCCAGTTCGCCGGTATGGATCACCGTATTGGCGCGCAGCACGCGGACCGCGGAATTGCGCCGCACCACGCCGGACAGAACCATGCAACCGGCGACGGCGCCGACCCGGGAGATGCGGAAGACCTGGCGGATTTCGACCATGCCGATGACGACTTCGCGCTTCTCCGGGGCCAGCATGCCGGACAGCGCCGCCTTGACCTCATCGACCACCGCATAAATGATGTTGTAGTAGCGGATGTCCACGCCCAGGCTTTCGGCCGCCTTGCGCGCGCCGACGTCGGCGCGGGTGTTGAAGCCGATGACCACGGCCTTGGACGCCGCCGCCAGGTTGATGTCGGACTCGCTGATGCCGCCAACGCCGGCATGCACCACCGTGACCTTGACTTCGTCGGTCGACAGCTTGTTGAGCGATTGCACCAGGGCTTCCTGCGAGCCCTGGACGTCGGCCTTGATGACCAGGGCCAGGGTCCGCACCTCGCCTTCGGCCATCTGCTCGAACATGTTCTCCAGCTTGGCCGCCTGCTGCTTGGCCAGCTTGACGTCGCGGAACTTGCCCTGGCGGAACAGCGCGATTTCGCGGGCCTTGCGCTCGTCGAGGATGACCATGGCTTCGTCACCCGCGGCCGGGACATCCGTCAGGCCTTGAATCTCGACAGGGATCGACGGTCCGGCGGAATCGATCGCCGCGCCGTTTTCGTCGATCATGGCGCGCACCCTGCCGAACACGGCGCCGGCCAGCAGCACGTCGCCGCGCTTCATGGTGCCGGACAGGACGAGGATGGTCGCCACAGGGCCGCGGCCCTTGTCCAGGCGGGCTTCGATGACCAGGCCCTTGGCCGGCGAATCGACCGGTGCGGTCAACTCCAGCACTTCGGCCTGGAGCAGTACCTGCTCAAGCAGTTCGTCTATGCCCTGGCCAGTCTTGGCCGATACGCCGACGAAAGGCGAGTCGCCGCCGTACTCCTCGGGTACCACGCCTTCGGTGACCAGTTCCTGTTTGACGCGTTCGGCATTGGCTTCGGGCTTGTCGATCTTGGTTACGGCGACGACCAGGGGTACGTTGGCCGCCTTGGCGTGGTGGATGGCTTCGCGTGTCTGCGGCATCACGCCGTCATCGGCGGCAACCACCAGGATCACGATGTCCGTCGCCTTGGCGCCGCGCGCGCGCATCGCCGTGAAGGCTTCGTGACCCGGCGTGTCGAGGAAGGTGATCATGCCGCGCGGCGTCTCGACGTGATAGGCGCCGATGTGCTGCGTAATGCCGCCGGCTTCGCCGTGGGCGACGCGGCTTTTGCGGATGTAGTCGAGCAGCGAGGTCTTGCCGTGATCGACGTGGCCCATGACCGTGACCACCGGCGCGCGCGGCAATTGCTCGAAGTCCTTGTGCGGGGCCTCGTCGGCGAGGAAGGCATCGGGATCGTCGAGCTTGGCGGCAAACGCCTTGTGGCCCATTTCCTCGACGACGATCATCGCCGTTTCTTGGTCGAGCACCTGGTTGATGGTGACCATGGATCCCATCTTCATCAGGGTCTTGATCACTTCGGTAGCCTTGACGGTCATCTTGTGCGCCAGGTCGGCGACCGAGATGGTTTCCGGCACGTGCACTTCGCGCACGATGGCCTCGACCGGGGCGGGCGGCGGCGCTTCTTCGGAATGCCCGTGGCGGCCATGACGGCCGCCCCCCTTGGATCCGCGCCAGCCGGACGTGCCGGCGTCGCCGCGGGTCTTGATGGCCCGCTTCTTCGCGGCATCTTCCTTCCAGGCATCCTTCTTGGCGGTCTTGGCCTTGGCGTCCTCGGGTTTCGACGCGGGCTTGTGTATTGTTCCCGATACACCGGCGGCGGCTTCGCTGGCCTTTTTCGCCTCGGCCGCGGCCAATTGGGCCTGCTGCTCGGCAAGGCGGGCTTCGGCTTCGGCACGGGCGCGGGCCTCGCGCTCGGCCTTTTCCCTGAATTCCGCGGCCTGGATCGCCGAGAGCTTGCCCTGGCGCTTGGCCTCGGCATCACGCAGGGCGAGCTGCGCCGCATCGATCACCGACCTTGGCGCCGGAGCCGCCTCGACTTCACGCGCCGTCACGGCTTCGACCGGCGGTGGCGCGGTTTCGACCCTGGCTTCCGGAACCGGGGCCGGCACGGGAACCGGCTCCGGTGCAGGAGCAGCGGCAGGTGCCTGGGCAGGCACCTCGACGAGGGCTTCGGCCGCGCTTTCGGCGGCCGCCTCGGCGGCCAGTTCGGCGGCATCACGCTTGACGAAGACGCGCTTCTTGCGCACCTCGACCTGGATGGTGCGCGCCTTGCCGGTGGAGTCGGAAGCCCGGATCTCGCTGGTCTGCTTGCGCGTCAGCGTGATCTTGGCCTTCGGTGCGGTTTCGCCGTGGGACTTGCGCAGGTAGTCAAGCAGGCGGGTCTTGTCCTGCTCGGACAGCGTGTCGTTGGATGCCTGCTTGCTGACACCCGCTTTCGCCAGTTGTTCAAGCAGGGCCGGCGCCGGCATTTTCAGCTCGGTAGCGAATTGGGAAACAGTCATCAGTGCCATGCCGGACCTCTCACTCTTCCGCGAACCAGTGCGCGCGGGCAACGGTAATCAGCGCCGTTGCGCGCTCGGTATCGATACCGGTCAGTTCAACAAGCTCGTCGGTCGCCAGATCGGCCAAACCGTCGCGATCCGTGATGCCGCTCTTGGCCAGCTTGGCGGCCAGAGGTTTGTCCATGCCTTCGAGCGACAGCAGGTCGTCGGCGACCTTCTCCATCTGCTCTTCATCGACGATGGCTTCGGTCAGCAGGACATTGCGCGCACGTTCGCGCAGCTCGTTCACGGTCGCTTCGTCGAAGGCCTCGATCTCCAGCATTTCGGCCAGCGGCACGTAGGCCACTTCCTCGAGCGTGGAGAAGCCTTCCTCGATCAGGATGTTGGCGACTTCCTCGTCGACATCGAGCTTTTCCATGAACAGGGCGCGGATCGTGCTGTGCTCGGTTTCCGAACGCTGTTGCGATTCCTCGACCGTCATCAGGTTGATGGTCCAGCCCGTGAGTTCCGAGGCCAGGCGCACGTTCTGGCCGCCGCGGCCGATGGCGATCGCCAGGTTGTCTTCGTCGACCACGACGTCCATGGCGTGCTTTTCTTCGTCGACGACGATGCTCTGGACTTCCGCCGGCGCCAGGGCGCCGATGACGAACTGCGCCGGGTCGGCCGACCAGAGGATGATATCCACCCGCTCGCCGGACAATTCGTTGGTCACCGCGGTGACGCGCGAGCCACGCATGCCGACGCAGGTGCCGATCGGATCGACCCGCGGATCATTCGATTTGACGGCGATCTTTGCACGCATTCCGGGGTCCCGCGCGGCGGCCTTGATTTCCAGCAGCCCGTCCTCGATTTCCGGAACTTCGAGCTCGAACAGCTTCATGATGAACTCGGGCGCGGTGCGCGACAGGATCAGTTGCGGTCCGCGCGCCTGGCGATCGATCTTCATCAACCAGGCACGAACGCGGTCGCCGGGACGCAGGTTTTCCTTCGGGATCATCTGGTCGCGCGGCAGCAGCGCTTCGATGCGGCCGGCCTCGATGATCGCGCTGCCGCGTTCCATGCGCTTGACGGTGCCGCTGACGAGGAATTCCTTGCGATCGAGGAAGTCGTTGAGCAGTTGTTCCCGCTCGGCGTCGCGGATCTTCTGCAGGATGACCTGCTTGGCCGCCTGGGCGCCAATGCGGCCAAAATCGACCGGCTCGAGTTCCTCTTCGACGAATTCGTCGAGCGCGATGTCGGGAAGCTGCTGTTGCGCGGCCGTCAGGCCGATCTGCTGTTCCGGATTCTCGACCTGGTCGTCGGCCACCACCAGCCAGCGCCGGAAGGATTCGTACTCGCCCGTGTCGCGGTCGATATCGACCCGCACGTCGGCCTCCTCGTTGGTGCGCTTTTTCGTCGCCGACGCCAGGGCCATCTCCAGGGCGCCAAACACGATGTCCCGCGGAACGTTCTTCTCGCGGGCCAGCGCATCAACCAGCAGTAGCAAATCACGGCTCATTTGAGATCTCCAGCATTTATCAGAACTTGGGCACCAGTCGCGCCCTATCGATGTTGTCGAGGGCGAAACGATGCTGTACTTCATTCACCCGCAGGCAGACGCTTTCGGCGCCACCCGCGTCATCCAGTCCTTCGAGGACGCCGCTGAAATTGCGCTGGTTGCCCACGGGCACACGCAGCTTCAATTGCACTTCCTGGCCGGCGAAACGACGGAAATCCGCCGCTTTCACCAACGGCCGGTCAAGTCCCGGCGAGGACACTTCGAGGCGATCGAAATCGACGTTTTCCACCGTGAAAACACGGCTCAACTGGTTGCTCACGACGGCACAGTCGTCGACGCTGATGCCGCTTTTCTGCGTCGCTTCCGACTCCGGGCGATCGATGAAGACGCGCAACAGCCGGGCCCGCGGACTGGTTTCAAACTCAACCAGTTCGTAGCCCAGACCCTTGACGGTGGTCTCAATCAATTCAATCAGTTGCATTCACACTCACAAGTACATCGCACAAATAGAAAATGGGCTGAAAAGCCCATTCCTTGTCTCTTCCGAGGACGGCACCTACCGAAGCCGGGAGATTATATCAGAGGCCTTATTCCTCTGGCGAATCAAATCGATCGCCGTTTTCCTCGAGGGAAGGATAGTCGAACGATGCGTGCTCAGCGGCCGAGTCGCCGCCCACCGGCGTGGTCTTCAAATCGGGCGGCAGGAGCTTCAGCAAGGCCTGCACTTCGGCGGCCTCCAGGTCACGGCATTGCCCGCGCTTCAGGCGGGGCGACAGGTGGACCGGGCCGTAGCGCACGCGCATCAGACGGCTGACGGTGAGCCCGACCGCCTCGAACATGCGGCGGACTTCGCGGTTCCGACCTTCGGCAAGGGCCACCCGATACCAGTGATTGGCTCCTTCACCGCCTGCCTCCGCTATGCGGCTGAAGCTTGCCGGACCGTCTTCAAGTTCGACCCCCTGCCGCAGGCGCTCGATCATCTCCGGGCTGGCTTCGCCCAGTATCCGCACCGCGTACTCGCGCTCGATCTCGTAGCGCGGATGCATCATGCGGTTGGCAAGGCTGCCGTCGTTGGTAAACAGCAGCAATCCGCAGGAATTGAAATCGAGGCGGCCGATCGAGATCCAGCGGCCGTTCTTCAGACGCGGCAACTTGCCGAAGACACTGGGACGTCCTGCCGGATCATCGCGCGAGACGATCTCGCCCTCGGGCTTGTGATACACCAGAACCCGGGGCAGCCTTTGCTGGAATCTGAGCTGGACCAGCTTGCCGTTCACCCGGATCCGGTCGTCGGGACCGACGCGCTGACCCACGTGCGCCGGTTCGCCGTTGACGCTGACGCGCCCGGCGAGTATCCACTCTTCGAGTTCGCGCCGCGATCCAAAGCCGGCATCGGCCAATGCCTTGTGCAGTTTCGGCGGATCGATGAATACCGGGCCGGGACGCTTTCCCGCTCCCGTAGCGGAGGCCGCCTTGCCGCGCCGCCCCTCCTCGGCAGCGCGCAATGTCGCCTGGGAGGGCCGGAAAGGACTAGGCTTGCGGCCCGGCCGGCTGGCTTCCTTGCGCTTCCCCGGCGACGAGGTCGAGCTGGCCTTCTGCGGCGGGCTGCGATGGCCCTCCTGCGATTCCGGAGTTGTCCGTGCTGGCGACGACCGGCGGCCGGACCGGGGAGGCTTCGGCGAGTGTGGTTTGTCCAAGGTCGATCACCTTTTCGATTTCGGTCAGTGGAGGCAGCTCGGCCAGGCTGCGCAGGCCGAGGTCGTCGAGGAACCTGCGGGTCGTGGCATACAGTGCCGGGCGCCCGGGGGCGTCGCGGTGTCCGACGGCATCGATCCAGCCGCGGCCTTCCAGCGTCTTGAGGATGTTCGGCGACACGGCGACGCCGCGCACGTCCTCGATGTCGCCGCGCGTCACCGGCTGGCGATAGGCGATGATGGCGAGGGTTTCCATGACGGCCCGCGAATACTTGGGCGGCCTTTCGTTCTTCAGGCGGTCGATGTAGGACTGGTATTCGGGCCGGCTCTGGAAGCGCCAGCCGGAAGACAGCTGGACCAGTTCCACGCCCCGATCGGCCCAGTCGCGGCGCAGGTCATCGAGCAGGCTGCGCCAGGTGTCGTCGTCGAATTCCTCGTCGAAGAGCTTTTTCAGTTCGGCCAGGGGCAGAGGTTCGCTGGCCACCAGCAAGGCGGTTTCCAGCACGCGCTTGTAATCTTCGGGCTT
>JALHNN010000042.1:0-2681 GCA_022843505.1 Sulfuritalea sp. | reverse complement strand
GGAAGCATCGGGCAACCTTGCGTATATCGGGGCCATGGCCTCGTTCTGGGTCAGTTCGATCAGGGATTCGCGCGCCAGTTCGAGCAGGGCGAGGAAGCTCACCACCAGCCCCTGCGCGCCGAGCGAGAGGTCAAAGAGCTGCTCGAACACCACATAGCCGCCACCCTGCAGGCGACGCAGGATGATGCTCATGTGCTCGCGCACCGAGAGCTCTTCGCGATGGATCTTGTGGTGCTGGTGCACGCGCGCCTGCTTCATCAGCGACAACCAGGCGATCTGCAGGTCGTTCAGGCTCACTTCGGGCTGGCGTTCGACGACCTTGTCGGCGATCCAGACCGTGATCCATTCGTAGTCGCGCCCGACCTGGGGCATTTCGTCGAGGCGCGCGGCTGAGGCCTTCATGCGCTCGTACTCGATCAGGCGCCGCACCAGTTCGGCACGGGGATCCTCGGGTTCGCCGCTTTCCGCCTTGGGCGGGCGCGGCAGCAGCATGCGCGACTTGATCTCGATCAGCATCGCCGCCATCAGCAGGTATTCCGCGGCCAGTTCCAGGTTGCCCTTGCGCATGGCTTCGACATAGACCAGGTACTGTGCGGTCAGCGGCGCCATCGGGATGTCGAGGACGTTGATGTTGGCGCGGCGGATCAGGTAGAGCAGCAGGTCGAGCGGGCCCTCGAAGGAGTCGAGGATGATTTCCAGCGCATCCGGCGGGATGTAGAGGTCGCGCGGCATCTCGGCCATCACTTCGCCATAGACCCTGGGCAGGTGCGGCTCCTGGCCCGGCTCGGGAGTCGGCGCTGGCAGCACGGCGATCCCGGGGACCGCAGCGGGCAATTGGGCGTCCATGGGGGCGTTTATGGGCAGCGCGTCGCTCATGGATAGCTGATGCCGATCGCTTCGCGCACGTCGCGCATGGTGTCCTGGGCCAGCTTGCGCGCCTTTTCACAGCCATCGGCGATGATGTTCTTGACCAGTTGCGGGTCTTCGACGTACATCTGCGCGCGCTGGCGCATTGGCTCCTGCTCGCGCAGCACGGCATCGATCACCGGCTGCTTGCATTCGATGCAACCGATGCCGGCGCTGCGGCAGCCCGCCTGCACCCAGGTCTTTACCTCCTCATTGGAGTAGATCAGGTGGAACTGCCACACCGGGCATTTCTCGGGATCGCCGGCATCGGTGCGCCGCACGCGTGCCGGATCGGTCTGCATGGTGCGGATCTTCCTGGTGACCGAGTCCGCGTCCTCGCGCAAGGTGATGGTATTGCCATAGGACTTGGACATCTTCTGCCCGTCCAGGCCCGGCATGCGCGACGCCTCGGTGAGCAGCGCGTCCGGCTCGACCAGGATCATCTTGCGCGTGCCTTCCAGCCAGCCGAAGAGGCGCTCGCGATCGCCGTGCGACAGGCTCTGCGCCTCGTTGAGCAGCGCGTGCGCCTGCTCAAGCGCCTCGCCCTCGCCCTTCTCCTGGTAGCGGGTACGCAGTTCGTCGTATAGCTTGGCGCGCTTGCTGCCCAGCTTTTTCACCGCTTCGCGCGCCTTGTCTTCGAAGCCCGGCTCGCGGCCGTAGAGGTGGTTGAACCGGCGCGCGATCTCGCGCGTGAATTCGACGTGCGGCACCTGGTCCTCGCCGACGGGAACCTGGTTGGCGCGATAGATCAGGATGTCCGCCGCCTGCAACAGCGGGTAGCCGAGAAATCCGTACGTCGTCAGGTCCTTGTGGGTCAGCTTCTCCTGCTGGTCCTTGTAGGTCGGTACCCGCTCCAGCCAGCCCAGCGGCGTCATCATCGACAGCAGCAGGTGCAGTTCGGCATGCTCGGGCACCTTGGACTGGATGAAGATGGTTGCCTGCGACGGGTCGACGCCGGCGGCCAGCCAGTCGATGACCATTTCGGTCGCATTGTCGGTGATGGTTCCCGGCTCGTCGTAGGCCGTGGTCAGCGCGTGCCAGTCGGCGACGAAGAACAGGCAGGGAAACTCGTGCTGCAGCTTGACCCAGTTGGCGAGCACGCCATGGTAGTGGCCGAGGTGGAGGCGGCCCGTGGGGCGCATGCCGGAAAGGACTTTTTCAGCGTACATGTCAGAAACCGAAGAGAACCCGGATCAGGGAATTGAACAGGACCAGGAAGGGGCGCAGGATGGTATCCAGCAGACCAAGGAACAACAGCGCAAGGAGGATGGGGAAACCCCAGCGCTCGAGTTGGGCGAATTTCCACGCCGGCCCCGCCGGCAGCAGGCTGACGACGATGCGGCCGCCATCCAGCGGAGGCAGCGGGAGCAGGTTCAAGACCATGAGCACGCCGTTAATGCTGATGCCGACGCGCGCCATCTCCTTGAGCGCTTCCGCATACGCGTGGTCGGGGCTGCCTATGGCGAACTTCAAGAGCAGGGCCCAACCCAGCGCCATGACCAGGTTCGCGCCCGGGCCGGCCGCCGCAACCCAGAGCATGTCCTGCTTGGGCCGCCGCAGGTTGGAAAAATTCACCGGCACCGGCTTGGCCCAGCCGAACAGCAGGCCGCCGGCGGACACCAGCAGGATCAAGGCCGGCACCAGCAGCGTGCCCACCAGGTCAACGTGACGCAGGGGGTTGAGGCTGATGCGCCCCATCTGCCAGGCGGTCGGATCGCCGAAATGCCGCGCGGCATAGCCATGGGCCGCCTCGTGCAGGGTGATCGCGAAAATGA
>JALHNN010000041.1 GCA_022843505.1 Sulfuritalea sp. | reverse complement strand
CGACCTTGCCGGCAACGTGCACCACGTTGTCGTCGGCAAAGCAGCGCACCACATGCACCACGGCATCGGTCTCGCGGATGTTGGCCAAGAACTGGTTGCCCAGGCCCTCGCCCTTGCTTGCGCCGGCCACCAGGCCGGCGATGTCGACGAACTCGACGATGGCAGGCTGGATCTTCTGGGGCTTGACGATGGCCGACAGGGCGGCCAGGCGCTCGTCGGGCACTTCGACGATGCCGACGTTGGGCTCGATGGTACAGAAGGGATAGTTCTCCGCTGCGATGCCGGACTTGGTCAGGGCGTTGAAGAGGGTGGACTTGCCGACGTTGGGCAGGCCGACGATGCCGCATTTGAGGCTCATGGGGTTTCCTTGGGTGCCACCTTGGGCACGGTGTTGATTCTCTGCGTCGCGGCGTTGAACTCGCCCTTCGCCAGCGCTGGCCAGGCCAGCAGCGCGCGGTCCAGCGCGGCGTCGATCTCCTCGCGTTCCTCGCGGCGCGGCGGTTTCAGCACGTAGTTGATGACTTCGTTGCGGTCTCCGGGATGGCCGATGCCGACTCTGAGGCGCCAGTAGTCCTGGGTGCCCAGATGGCCGGTGATGTCCTTGAGGCCGTTGTGGCCGCCCAGCCCGCCGCCGAACTTGAGCCGCATCTGGCCGGGCGGGATGTCGAGTTCATCGTGCACCACGAGCATTTCGGCGGGCTCGATGCGGTAGAAATGCGCCAGCGCCTGCACCGCCTGTCCCGAGCGGTTCATGAAGGTCTGCGGCATCAGCAGCCAGAGGTCCGCGCCGGTGACGCGCGCCTTGGCGACGAGGCCGTGGTAGCGCGATTCGCGCGCGAAGGAGGTGCCGAGATCGCGCGCCAGGCGCTCACAAAACCAAAACCCGGCGTTGTGCCGGGTTTCAGCGTATTCGGTCCCGGGGTTGCCGAGCCCGACTATCAGGCGCAAGGATGCCTGCAAGGATTATCTCTTGTCGACGCGTTCGGCCTTCTTCGCCGGGGCGGCTGGCGCGGCGGCAACGACCACCGGAGCGGCTTCCGGCTCCTCGGAGGCGGAACCGCCCTTCATGACGATGCTCGCTACCACCGGATCGCCTTCGCCATGGTGCACTACTTCTACACCCTTGGGCAGAACGAGCTGGGAAACGTGGATCGACTGTCCGGCAGCGAGGTCCTTGAGGTCGACCTCGATGAAGGTCGGCAGGTCGGCAGGCAGGCACTTGACGTCGATGTCGTTCATGGTGTGCGAGACCATGCCGCCGCCGAGCTTGACGCCGGGGGCGATGTCGGCATTGACGAAGTGCAGCGGCACTTTCTGGTGGATCTTGTGCGTGGCATCGATGCGCTGGAAATCGACATGCAGGATCTGCATGCGGTAGGGGTGGCGCTGCACGTCGCGCAGCAGGCACATTTCCTTGCTGCCCTCGAGATTGACGTTGAGCACGGAGGAATAGAACGCCTCCTTGCGCAGGAGCTGGAACAGCTCGTTGTGGTCGATGTCGATCTGCTGCGGCGCCGACGGGCCGCCGTAGAGGATGCCGGGGACCCGGCCGGTGCGACGCAGGCGGCGGCTCGCTCCGGTGCCCTGTCCATCGCGCTTTTTGGCGTTGAATTCGAGTTGCATGATGTACTCCGATAGGTGCTGCGTTGAAAACCCCGATCCGCGACCAGATCGGGGGGTGAGAAACTAGTCCATGAACAGGGAGGAAACCGAAGACTCGTTGCTGATGCGCAACATGGTCTCGGCCATGAGTTCGGCGATCGAAATCTGGCGGATGCGCGGACAAGAGCGCGCTTCCTCGGAAAGCGGAATCGTGTCGGTGACCACCAGTTCGTCGAGTTCCGAGCTTTCGATGCGCCCGATGGCGCTGCCCGAAAGCACGGGGTGGGTACAGTAGGCGAGAACGCGCTTGGCGCCGTGTTCCTTGAGCGCCTGCGCCGCCTTGCACAGGGTGCCGGCGGTGTCCACCATGTCATCCATGATGACGCAGGTGCGGCCTTCGACCTCGCCGATGATGTTCATCACCTCGGACACGTTGGCCTTGGGACGGCGCTTGTCGATGATTGCCAGGTCGGATTCGAGGCGCTTGGCCAGCGCGCGGGCGCGCACCACGCCGCCGACGTCGGGCGAGACCACCAGCAGATCCTCGTGGCGCTGCTTCCAGATGTCGCCGAGCAGGATGGGCGCGGCGTAGATGTTGTCCACCGGGATGTCGAAGAAACCCTGGATCTGGTCGGCATGCAGGTCGACGGTCAGCACGCGCTGCACGCCGACGGCCTGCAGCATGTTGGCGACGACCTTGGCGGTGATCGCGACGCGCGCCGAGCGGGTGCGGCGATCCTGGCGCGCGTAGCCGAAATAGGGGATGGCGGCAGTGATGCGTCCGGCCGAGGCGCGTTTCAGCGCATCGACCATGACCATCAGTTCCATCAGGTTGTCGTTGGTCGGATTGCAGGTTGACTGCAGGACGAAGACATCATGGCCGCGAACGTGCTCGAGGATTTCGCAGCTGACCTCGCCGTCCGAGAATCGTCCGACATTGGCCCGGCCCAACGAAATGTTCAGGCGCTTGACCACATCGGCCGCCAACTTCGGGTTGGCGTTGCCGGTAAACACCATCAGGCTGTCGTAGGCCATGTCGCGCTGGTCGGATGGAGAAAGTGGCGGTCGCCGCTGCCGGATTGGAGAGAGTTGAAGGTTTGGCTGGGGAGGAAGGATTCGAACCTTCGCATGCCGGAATCAAAATCCGGTGCCTTAACCAACTTGGCGACTCCCCAAACGTTCCGCCAGCACGTGATACCGACGGTCGAAAGGCGCGCATTTTCAAGGTTTTCGCCCCGCCTGTCAATGCAAAAAGTGGCTGTGGGCCGCTCCGTGTCGGCTTTCCGGCCAGGTACAGCCACGGGCACCGGAACTCAGTCGGACAGGGGAGGGCAGAGCGGATGCCGGTCCAGTCCGGCGGCGACAAAGCCCCGCATGTCGGCGGGCAGGGCGGCATGCGCCCTCCGCGCCGCCTCTTCGTCGGTAAAGCCGACGAAACAGCAGGCGCCGGAACCGCTCATGCGCGCGTCGCCAAAGGCGCGCAACCAGTCGAGGTGACGCGCGACTTCGGGGTAGAGGGCACAGGCAACGGGCTCGAGGTCGTTGTGGCCGAACCCAGGCCGCCAGTCGGCGGCAGCGATGGCCGGCGTATCCCGGCGCAACTGCGCCGAGCGAAAAATCTCGGCCGTCGGCACACCGATGGCCGGCACCAAGACCAGATACCAGGCTGGAGGCAGGTCGACGTCCGTGAAGCGCTCGCCGATGCCCTCGGCAAAGACGCTGCGACCGTGGATGAACACGGGCACATCGGCGCCCAGGGCCAGCCCGATGCGCTGCAGGGCCGCGGAATCGAGCCCGGTGCGCCAGAGGCGGTTGAGCGCCAGCAGGGTCGTGGCCGCGTCCGAACTGCCTCCACCCAGGCCTCCGCCCATGGGCAGTCGCTTGGTGACATGGAGGGTGGCGCCTTGCGCACATCCCGTTGCCTGGCGCAGCGCCTCGGCCGCACGCAGCGTGAGATCGGTCGCGGCGGGAACTCCCGGCAGGGGCGTGGCCAGGACGATGCGGCCATCGCCACGCGGCTCGCAGCGCAGGCTGTCGGCCAGGTCGATGAAGCGGAACACCGTCTGCAACAGATGGTAGCCGTCGGCGCGGCGACCGACGACATGGAGGAACAGGTTGATCTTGGCCGGCGCCGGCCACTCCCGATCCCAATTAGTCATTGTCGCTCCAGCCGGTGACGACGAGCTTGAGTTCGACCCCGTCGCGTCGGATCTCGATGCGCTTCGGGAGTCGGCGATCACGGTACGGCGAGGATTCGGTAACCGAGATCATCCACCCGTCCACCTCGCCTCGCGTTTCCGTCCGCCGGCCCCCCATCCACTCGGCCAGTGCCTCCAGCGGCAGGGCCGCGCCGAAAAGTTTCTTCGTCAGGGACGGCAGATCGGGCGCACGCTGATCCGGCTGGCCGGGACGCTTCAGCCAGGCGCCATCCGCCTCGCGGCCCAGTTCCGCCAGCCCCTGGCCGAGCGGGGTAGAAAACAACACCACGTCGCCGTCCGGCGCATGCCGCCAGTCGAACTGCAGGTGGTCGCTGCGCTCGCCCTGGCGCAGGGACAGGCGGCCCTCGACGGTGAAGCGTTCAAGCGGCGGGCCAAGGCGATCCGTGGCGGGAAGTTCGGGCTGGGTGGCGCAGGCGCTGAGCAGGAGCGCGGCGAACAGCGCCAGCCAGCGCCGCATCAGGGCACGAAGCGCTTGATGGTTTCGGTCAGCGCCTCGTTCTTCGGGAATGCCTTGCCGGCCTCACGCCAGATCGCCTTCGCTTCGTCGGGCCGCCCGAGCTTCCACAGGACCTCGCCGACATGCGCGGCGATCTCGGCGTCGGGCTGCTTGGCGTAGGCCTTCTGCAAGGCTTCCAGCGCCGCGGTGAGATTGCCCTGGCGGTAAAGGACCCACCCCTTGCTGTCGAGTATGAACGAGTCATCGGGCGCCAGGGACAGGGCCTTGTCGACGAGTTCGGCGGCTTCATCGAGCCGGATGTTGTGGTCAGCAAAGGTGTAGCCCAGGGCGTTGTAGCCCTGCGGCGAATCCGGCTTCAGCGCGATCAGCCGCCGCAGGTGGCGCTCGACGATGTCCAGCCGCTTCAGCTTCTCGGCGGCCAGCGCGACTTCGTAGAGCAGATCGGGGTGGTCCGGCTGGACTTCGAGGGCCTTGTCGAGGAAGGCAAAGCTCTCGTCGTGACGCCCGGCATCGCGCAACATCTGGCCTTCGGCGATGACCAGTCGCATTTCGCCGGGATTCAGGGAACGCGCCACCGCCAGGCGCTCGCGCGCCTGGTCCAGCCGGTTCTGCTTCCACAGCGCCCGCGCGGCGCGGATCCTGGCCGTCAGCAGGTTCTCACCGGCATCGACCTGGTCGTACCAGCGGATCGCGTCGTCATAGCGTTCCGCCTGCTCGGCGATCTGCCCGAGGTAGAAGCGCGGCGGATTCAGGTCGCCGCGTCCGAGTTCGACATAGCGCTGCAGAGGACGCTCGGCGTCGGCCACGGCATTGACCTGCAGCGACAGGATCCCGACCGCATAGAGGATTTCCGGGTTGTCCGGGTTGTCGGCGAGCAGGGTGCGGAATTCGGCGCGCGCCTCCTCGTAGCGTTTTTCCCCGACCAGCGCGCGGGCATAGCTGAGCCGCGCCTGCTGCGCTCCGGGATTGGCGCCAAGCCAGGACTTGAGGAAGTCGATCTGAGCCTGGCCCTTGGCGAGAAATTCGAGTTTCAGCAGCGCGGCCGCCTCCCAGTCGGGGCGCAGTTGCAGGGCCCGATCGATCGCGGCCCCGGCCTTTTCCGCATTGCCGGCACCCATGGCCGCTTGCGCGCGCGCGAGTTGGGCCTCGGGCGATTGCGGATAGGGCTTGACGAGGATCTCGAACAGGGCGTCGATGGCAGCCCGATCCGGGTAGCGGGTGAAGGCGCGCGAAAGCTGCAGCAGCGCGTCGCCCGCGCGCTCGCCCTCGGCGACAAAGTCCTTGCCGAGGATGGCCGCCAGCTCCTCGATGCGCCCGCTCGCCAGCAGCATCGTGGCGCGCATCTGCTTTGCCTGCTGTGAGGCCGGATCGATGCTGAGCCAGATCCGTATCGCCTCCAGTGCGCTGTCGTACTGGCGGGCGTGGAAGGCCACTTCGGCGGCCCGCTTCGTCACCCGCGGGTCGCGCGTGCTGCGCGCCAGATCGAGGTAGGCGCCCGCGGAAATACCGAACTGCCCGCGCTGTGCGGCAATCTCGGCAAGCAGGAACTGGTAGAGGATCTGCGGCGTCATCTCCTGCTTGGGCAGCAGGGCCGCGTCGGGCGTCGGTGCGCTGGCGTGCGGATTCGCTGGCGACTGGGCCACGACGAGCCCACTCGACAAGCCGAGTGCAAGTGCGACAAGGGGAATAAGTGGCTTCATGGTTCCACGGGGCGCCGGGGCGGACCGACAGCTCGCATACAATGCGGCGATGTTAGCAGTTTCGCCAGTTTTTTCCTGCGGGTGGGGCGATGCCTGAACTGCCCGAGGTCGAGGTCACGCGTCGCGGCATCGCGTCGCCGCTCTGCGGAAAACGCCTGCGCGCCACGATCGCGCGAGTGCCGGCCCTGCGCTATCCGCTGCCGGAGGACCTGGATCGACTCCTGCCGGGCCGGCGTCTCCTCGACGTCCGGCGCCGCGGCAAGTACCTGCTGCTGGATTTCGGCAGCGGCCACCTGCTGATTCATTTGGGCATGTCGGGGAGCCTGCGCCTGGTCCCGGCGCACCAGTCCGCCGAAAAGCACGATCACCTTGACCTGGTGTTCGACGCGGGCCGGGGCGCCGTGGCCTTGCGCCTGCGCGACCCCAGGCGCTTCGGCGCGGTACTCTGGCTCGAGGGCGATCCCCGCGGGCATCCCCTGCTGAAGACCCTCGGCATCGAGCCGCTGAGCGAAGAATTCGATGCGTCCTGGCTGAAGGCGCAACTCGCCGGGCTGAAGGCCGCCATCAAGCCGGTATTGATGGACAGTCACCGCGTGGTCGGCATCGGCAACATCTATGCGTCGGAAAGCCTGTACCGTGCCGGCATCGACCCGCGCACCCGCGCCGGGAGCATTTCGCTGCAACGGCTGGAGCGCCTGGTGCCGGCGATCAAGCAGACCCTGCTCGCGGCAATCGAAGCCGGGGGCAGCAGCCTGCGTGACTTCATCCGTTCGGATGGCAGTTCGGGCTATTTTCAGCAGCAGTATTTCGTCTATGGCCGGACAGGCGAAGCCTGCCGCGTCTGCGGCCGGCCGATCCGGGAACTGCGGCAGGGCCAGCGCGCAACATTCTTTTGCGCGGGCTGCCAAAAGTAAGCCGCCTTATTTCGCCGTCAGGGCAAGGAACTTCGCCATCAACTGGTCCTTCGACTCGACATGGTTCGGGTCGTCGGGAATGCAATCGACGGGGCAGACCTCGCGGCATTGCGGCGTGTCGAAGTGGCCGACGCACTCGGTGCATTTGGCCGGGTCGATGATGTAGATCTCGTCACCTTGGGAGATCGCGTTGTTCGGGCACTCGGGCTCGCACACGTCGCAGTTGATGCACTCATCGGTGATGATCAGGGCCATGAAAGATACCTCAATGGTTGAGTTTCAGTTTCAGCCGTTCGGAAACGAGCGGATGGACGAATTTCGAGACGTCGCCGCCCAGCGTCGCGATCTCGCGCACCATGGTCGCGGAAATGAACATGTAGTTCTCGTCGGGCGTCAGGAAAACGGTTTCGACATCCGGGTACAGGCTTCGGTTCATCCCGGCCATCTGGAATTCGTATTCGAAGTCGGAGACGGCGCGCAGGCCGCGCAGGATGATCGAGGCACCCTGCTTGCGCATGAAATCCATCAGCAGGCTGTCGAAGCCAACGACTTCAACGTTCGGATAGTCGGAAAGTATCCGCCTGGCGATGTCGACGCGCTCGTCCAGCGTGAATAGCGGCTGCTTCTTGCGGCTTTCGGCAATGGCGATGATGACCTTGCGGAACAGGCCCGAGGCGCGCCGCACCAGATCCTCGTGGCCGCGCGTCAGCGGATCGAAGGTCCCGGAATACACGGCGATGGAATTGTTCATGCCTGCTCCAGCAGATGAAAGAAAACTTGCCCGGCCCTGCCCTCCCTGACCACCTTCCAGGAACCCAGCGCCTGCAGAGGCTGCTCCGCCTCGGCATACAGCCGCGCGCCGGGCGTCGCAAGCTCATCAAGCCGGGACACTATCCTGTCGAGCCAACCCTGACCATAAGGCGGATCAAGAAACAGCACATCGAAACGCCGGCCCGACGGGGGGGCGAATTTTAGCGCATCGCAACAAAACAGTTCGACACGCGGACACGCGAAAACCGCCGCATGCTTTTTCAGGGCGGCGAAGGGGGCCTTTGCGCGCTCCACCAGCGCCACGTAGTCGGCGCCGCGCGAGGCGGCCTCGAAGCCGAGGATGCCGCTGCCGGCAAACAAGTCGAGGCAGGAGAGCCCGGACAGGTCCTGTCCCAGCCAGTTGAACAGGGTCTCGCGCACCCTATCGGGCGTAGGCCGCAGGCCGGGCGCATCGGCCACCTGGATCAGGCGACTGCGCCACTCGCCGCCGGTGATGCGAATGCGGCTCAAGCTCAGTCCGCGGCGACCACCAGTGTAACCAGGTTCTCTGCCCTGACGTGCCGGGCAAATGCGGCCTTGATCTGCTCGGCGGTGACGGCTTTGACCTTGGCCGGAAAGTCGTCGAGATAGCTCAGCGGAAGACCGTAAAAGCCGATGGCCGAGAGGTAGCCGAGCAGCTTGGCATTGCTGTCCATGCGCAGCGCCAGGCCATCGACCATGTTCTTTTTCGCCGCCGCGAGTTCCTTGGAAGTCGGGCCCTTGGCCATGTAGTCAGCCAGCACCTCATTGACCACCTTGAGCGCATCATCCACCTGCTCGCGCTTGGTTTGCAGGCCGATCTCGAAGGGGCCTTCGAGCTTGCGCGGGGCGACGTAGGAATACACGCTATAGGCGTACCCGCGCTTTTCCCGCACCTCCTTCATCAGGCGCGAGACAAAACCGCCGCCGCCCAGCGTGTAGTTGCCGACCAGCAGGGGGAAATAGTCCGGATCATTGCGGCTGATCGTGGGAAGGCCGACATGCACGTGGCTTTGCGCCGCCGGATGCGGAATCCTTATCGTGGCGCGTTGCGGCTTCTTAACCGGGGGCGGCACCAGGGCGCCGCCGCCCGGCGGCAGGGCTTCCGTCAGGCCCTGGGCGATGGCCTCGGCCTCCGCACGCGACACATCGCCGATAATGGACACGACAGCACCCTTGGCACCGTAATGCCGGCGATGAAAGTCCACCAGATCCTCGCGCGTGACGGCTGTGACTGTCTCGACGGTGGGCGATACGCCGTAAGGATGATCGGGGTAGATCGCCGCCGCAAAGCGCTTGCCGGCGATCGCATCCGGCCGCGTCTCGGCTTCGCGGATGCCGGCGATGGTGCGGGCCTTTTCGCGCTCCAGCACCGATTGCGGAAATGTCGGCGCCGAGAGCACGGTGCGCATCAGGTCCAGCGCAGCATCGCGCTCGGTTTTCGAGACCAGCGTACGCAGGCTGACGCTGGCGCGATCGCTGTCGGCTCCGCCGCCCAGGCGTGCGCCGATATCGACCAGGCGCCCGGCGATGGTCTCTTCGTCGAGATTTCCGGCGCCGGCCTCCAGCAGGCCGCGGGTAAGACCCGCGACGCCCGCCTTCCCGGCCGCCACGAAGGCGCCGCCGGCGGCAAAGTCGATCTGCACGTCGAGGATGGGCAGCACCCGCGCCTCGATGAAGTACACCTTGGCGCCGGAGGGCGCCACCCAGTGTTCGATCTTGACCCCGGCCAAGGTCAGGCTAGATGCCAGGGACGTCATCAGGCAGACCAACGCCAAGAGGGCTCTTGAGCGCCACAAACTTATCGAGCGAAGCGAGCCAACCAGTAACCCCGCCCCGGGGAGGGGGCGCAGGCGGGGTTTCGCAAAGCACTGCTTTGCGCCGCCGAAGCCGGCTGGCTGTGCAAAGTCAGCCGTGGGCGAGGGGTGGGGGGCGATCAATTTGCTTTGCTTCATCAGTGCCTCACTGCCCCGGAGGGTCTTCTCGGTTTGCTTTGCTCGACGGGTTGCGGATCCAGGACGGCGATGCTCAGGGTATCGTCGGTAAAGTATTTCTTCGCCACCGCCTGCACCTCCTCGGCGGTGACGGTCTTGAGCTTTTCCAGCAGGATATCGATGTCGCGCCAGTTCAGGCCGCTGGCCTCGATGCCGCCGATCTCCATCGCCTGCGCCATCAGCGAGTCGCGCTTGTAAGTCTGTGCGGCGATCGACTGCGTCTTGACACGGGCCAGCTCCTCGGCCGACACGCCTTCGTCCTGGATGCGCTTGAGTTCGGCGCGCAGCGCCGCTTCGAGTTCGGCGATGGTCCTGCCTTCCGCGGGCTGGCCGTCGAGCGTGAACGTGGCCTCGCCGCGCAGGGTTCCGTCATAACCGGCGCCGGCCGACTGCGCGATGCGCGAGCCGCGTACCAGGTTCTTCGAGAAACGGGACGCATCGTGGCCGTCGAGCACCGCGGCGAGGACTTCGAGCGCGTAGGGGTCGCGGTCCTTGTGCGCGTCGCGCAGCTTCGGCGCCTTCCATGCCATCGCGATATACGGCAGCTTGGCCGGGGCCTTGACCGTCACCCGGCGCACCCCCGTCTGCTCCGGCTCGTTTTGCGGCTTGCGCTGGGGCAGTGCCTTGGCCTTGTGCGGGCCGTAATACTGCTGCGCCAGGCGGAACACCTGGCGGTGATCGACATCGCCCACGACGACCACATAGGCATTGTTCGGCGCGTACCACTGGCGGTACCAGTCGCGCGCGTCCTGCCAGGTCATGTTCTCCAGATCGTCCATCCAGCCGATCACCGGACGGCGGTAGGGGTGCGCCTGGAAGAGGGTAGAGTTCAGGGACTCGTGCACCAGGGCCTGGGGGTTGTCGTCGGTGCGCAGCCGCCGCTCCTCCATGACCACCTTGATCTCGGCGGCAAACTCCTTCGCATCCAGGGTCAGGTTGGCCATGCGATCGGCTTCGAGCTTCATCATCTCGGGCAGCGCGCCCTTGGGCACGATCTGGAAATAGGCGGTGTAGTCGCGGCTGGTGAAGGCATTGTCACGGCCGCCGGCCTCGGCCACGCGCTTGTTGAATTCTCCCGACTTGAGCGTCCTGGTAGCCTTGAACATCAGGTGTTCGAGGACGTGGGCGACGCCGGAGGTACCATCCTTTTCGTCCATGCTGCCGGCGCGGTACCAGACCATATGCACGGCGGTCGGCGCGCGCCGGTCTTCCTTGACGATCACGCGCAGGCCGTTGGCCAGCCTGGTTTCGTAGGGATTGGCAAGAGTCGGCGCCGGTGACACGGCGACGGCAAGCAGGGCGATCGCAGCAAATGATGATCTCATGTAGGGGTCGGGCAAACGCTGTCGGAATGGGGAAAGTGGGGCTTCTGCTAGAATTCTCAAGCAGCGCATCTTAGCGCGGCTCCTGCCTCCGACCGCATTCCGCATGTTTGGTTTCCTGAAACCCAAGGATGATTCCGCCGCCGCCGTGGCCGCATCGACGGCGCCTCGCCCCTCCTGGAGCGAGCGGCTCAAGGCCGGGCTCTCACGCACCCGGGCCAC
>JALHNN010000040.1 GCA_022843505.1 Sulfuritalea sp. | reverse complement strand
GAATGTGAGCCGCCCTTTTCCCGATTGCCTTTACTGTATACTCGACGTTGCCGCCGAATGGGTTGGTCGGAGACGTCGACATGAACGCCTCTTCTTGAATGATGTGGCCGGGCTTGTATTTGGCGATCTGAGCGGGAGTCAGGTTGGTGCCGCGCTTTAGTGTTCCCTCGAACTTTGGCATTTGCGCCAGCGCCTTGTTGACCATTTTGACATAGACGTGCTGCTTTGGCGTCCACGCGCCTTCGCGAAGCGCCTTGTTGATGGACACGTATCCACCGTCGCTGTAGTTCGAAATGAGCGCCGCCTGAAACCCCGTGATCGGGTAGCCGTACTGCTTGGCCGTGTTCGCATAACCGCTGAATTTTGCGGCGAGATCGGTATTCTTTGCCCCCATCATGTCCGCCAGCGCATTGAAGCCTTCCGCTTCTTTGGCGGTAATGCCGAGTTCGGCCATGATGGCCTTGTTTTTTTCCGCCGCCGCCTCGGCCTCTTTCGTTTGCTTCGCTTGCAACTTGGCGGCGGCCTCTTGCGCGGCCTTTTGCGCCGCCGCCTTCTGCTTGGCTAGCTCTTGCGATGCAAACGCGGCGACCTTTTCTTGCAACTCCTTGAAGTCGGCCACCTTCTGATTCAAGTCGTTCATGTCGGTGAGCGGCTTCGTCCCCACGCCATATTTGTCGTTGAACTCCTTGACCAGCTTGGTCACCCAAACGTTGTTCTGGTGAGCCGGCGGGACAAAAAGATTGCTTGTCTTCTTGGCCTGATCAAGTTCGGCCTTGGTCGCCTGCGGTGCCTTCGGCTTGGTTGACGGCTTCGATGCTTCGGGAGGCTTCGGCGCTGGCGCTGGCGCGGCCGAGGCTTTGCCGGACGGTCCGCCCAACGACTCAATCGTCTTGAGGATTTTCTTGACCTCGTCCGCCTTGCCTTGCTGCGTCAGTTTTGCCGCCGTCTTCTCCAACGACTCGACAAGCATCCCCTTCAACTTGGCCTGCGTCTGCGCGGTGTGCCCGTACTTTTCGCCGTCCTTGATCAGTTTGGCCAGCATGCGGCGGTAGTGGATTCCGATCTGTACCTTCGCGCCCAGATATTTGGCGGTGGTCAGGACGTGGTTTTCCTTGGGACTCGATCCGGACGTGACGTACAGGCCGGCATACGCGCCCGGCTTGGGAACATCATCATCTTCCTCGCCGCCCCCGGCTGCGCCGCCAGCCACGGCACCCGCCTTGGCGAACTGGCCGTCCTTGTCGCGAGGATGCTTGGCTTCGTCAAAATCGGCTTCGTCCTTGGCGATGCCAAACCTTGACGCAATGTCGTCGCGGCGCGCGATGAGCTTTTTCGCCAAGTCGGCCGGGGCACCCGCCGCTTGCACGGCGTCGGCGATCTCGTCGTCAGTGATCCGCGTCACTCGCCTGGCGGACGCGACCATGTCGGCGGCCGTCATCGACCTGTAGAAGCGCGCGGCGTCCGGGCTTTTGCTCGGGTTTCGCATCATGTCGATTTCCGTCACGGTGCTTCCGAAAGCGCCGCCTTTCGGGGAGCCCATCGCCCGATACGCCAGCGCCCCGCCGAAATCGAGTGCCGTGGGCTTCCCGCCAACCACGCCGATGTTGTCGCCGCCGGTGCCGATGGCGTCCCAGTTTGCAAGCCACGCATGGGCGACAAAGTCGCGCTGCGCCGCCTTGCGCTCCTCCGGCGTCAGGTCGCGGGCATTCTTCTTGTCCAGCTTGGCAATCTTGGACGCGATATGCTTGCCGCCTTCGACCGGCCGATAATCAAGGGTCGTGCCGCCCGCCAACTTGAACAGGGCCACTGCGGCCAGTTCGTTTTTTACGTGATCCGAAGACTTGCCCTCTTTGACATAGTACCGCGATCCATCCTTGGCCTCGAATACGCCGCCGGGGTTGCTGCCCATCTGCGGGCCGACCCGTTTTAGATCGGAGGTTTTCAGCGGTGCCCCGCCGCCCCCGGAGCCGAACTTGCCGTCCGGCGCGCGGGGGTGATCGGCCTCGCTCCACTCATCCCCCGCCTGCGGGGCAGCGCGGCTCGCTGATGCGCCTTTCGCCGATGGTGGCGGGGTTGGTACCCCCTCGCCACCGGGCGCACCAGCGCCGCCCGGAGCCCCGCCGTCCGGATCGCCGTCCGGATCACCGCCGGGGTCGCCGAAGCCCCCCTCCTGCTCCGGCGGCTCCGGCATGTCGTCCGGGTCCAGATCGGCAAACGGCAATTCCGGGTCGTTGATGATTGCTTGCCGCCATTCCTCGGGGGCAATCGCGCCGCCATCGACGAAAATCTTGTCGCGCTCGGCCTTAGCCTTTTGCAGATCGGCGCGCTCCTTTTCCGTCATCTGCCGCAGCGGTTGGAACACAAACGTGATTTCCGGGTCGATCTCGCCATACAGCGACAACTCAATGAAGTTGATGATGCGGGTCAGGATCGGGCGAATCTTCCGCTCCTGAAACGCCGCCACCGTGTCGTAATAAACCTGAATCTCGCCCTCGGACGACGCATTGAGGCCGGAGGGCGAAATGCCGGTCAGTTTGACCAGCGGGATACGCGACACCGACGCCATGTGCTCCTGCGATTGAGCCTGCAAATGGTCCAGCCCCGAAATCGGCGCAGACACATTGCTCATCTGCTCGCTTGCCTTGTTGATGACGAACGCCCCCTGATTGTCTCGCATGGTGTTGAATAGGGCGATGCGCGCCAGAAGGTCTTCGGCACCGTTAGCCTGCATTAGCGTCTGCAGGTCGGTTGCCAGCACCATCACGGAGAAACTGTGAATCATGTTTGAGACGCTTTGCCGCGTCTTGAGCCAGATATTCACGTATGGCTCGGCGAGTTGCGACATCGAGATGCCGCCGAATGCATAGGACGGCTTGAGAATGTCCGGCACCGGCCGCGACACAAACGGGACGATGCGCGAGACGTGCAACTCCCGGCCCAGCACGTACCAGTATTGCGGATTGTACCAGTCCTCGGCGAGCGGGTTCACCGCGTTGTAGGACATCGGATATGTCCAGACCGGCTCGATCGCCTTCAGGCCGATCAGTCGCGACGACGGCGTCACCTTGGCCTTGCTGATGGCGTCACGCCCGTTGCCGATAGGCGTTTGCAGATCGTCGTCTCCCTGAAGCCGGAAGTGCAGGTGCATGCGGCCATAAAGGTGGTCGCCGACAAGCAGGTCGTAGACGCTCTCGCGCGCGCCGAGGCGCACAAGGTAGTCCTCGATCGCCTTGACCTTTTCTTGCTTGTCCGCCGCCTTGATCCGCTGCTCGCGCCGCTCGTCGGCGCCGTCCGGGTCAAGACCGTCGTCGATCTTTCTCGCGGCGACTTCATCGTCGTTGCCGGCGACTTCGAACTTGATCCACTTGCGGGTCGCATCATCGGGAATGGTCTCGGCCAGAACCCGATATTCCGGTCGCTGCGCCAGTTCGGACAGGTAGGCATAGCCGGGGAACAGCAATCCCTCTGCGGCCACATTGCTGACAATGCCCGCCGTGCTGGCCCACTCCATGTTGGAGTCCATCGCCATGCGCAACTCCTGGGGCGGGACTGCTGACGGCGGAAAGTCCGGCAGACGGAGCGGGTTAAATGTTTGCGCGCTCGCTTTCTTTTCGTTCATGGACTCTATCAAAGCCGCGATGGATTGAGCCGCCGACATGCGCGGAATCGCAACTTCGCGCGATCTTGATTCTACGGCGGCGCTTGATTCGGACTTGGGCTTGCGACCAGCGCCGGGGCGCCATCCGCCGTGTTTCCCCTTCGTTTTCCGTGGCTTAATCACGATCGCGGCCTCGCTTGATTTTAAAATCAAGAAATCAAGTGCTTGTGTAGCACGCGAATCGTCGCGCAAGCAAAGACGTGGCTGACACCAAGCATGGCATCGCCGTGTAGCGCGATGTGGGAAACGAGTCCGTTTTATCCTGTTTATATCGCCGATCTATTCCGTCTCTATTCGACATAGACGAGTCAGTTCAAGGGGGCGACTGGCCACGTCAAACAGCGGAGCGCCGTGCATCCCGCGCGGGTTGGCCGGCATGGCCGCAGGCATGTCGTCCGGAGTGATCTGCATGACCAGAAGGCCGCCCTGCGTCTCGCCGACCTCCCGAAAGCCTGCTTTGCGCCACGTCCAGCCGTAGACCCTCTCTCCCCTGACCGCGACCGGCTTGACCTTTTCCCGATTGATCATGGTGACGAGTCCAAGCGGGGGCGGATCGCCGTAATGGGCGCGAGTTGCGGCAAGCGCCTGCCGGATCAGCATCGATGCGCAGCCCGCCCCCTCCGACCGAAAAGCGGTGCAAACCCATGCGCCAGCCCATGCGTGCTTGACGTATTCAGCGAACGGGGCGGACGTGATCCAAAACGCGCGGGCGCAGTCGGTCAGAAACACAACGCAGCTGCCGGTCGGCGCAAACTGCGGGGCACCGATCTTCTGCCGATTGTAATGGCGGTCGGCAAGTCGCCGCGCTGCGGGGTCGGCGCGATTGGATTTGCACCATCGCATCGCAGGCACATCCCCAGTCAAGACCGAACCGACCCTGACGCAATTCACCGCCGCCTCCGGGCCGCCAGCAAACCGGCGCGCTGTACGTCGGCAATTATCTTCTGCGATATGCGCAGCGGACCGGCGTCGTTCGGCGCGAACTGAATCATGACGGCGTCGGCCCGGTTCGGAGACTTGCTGCCGTCCGGCTTTTTATTGATCGTGATTTTTCCAGTCTGGTTCGTCGTGTAGGTCGCCTGGCTCAATTCCGCCACGAGTTTCATGTGATCGGGGTCCGCAGACGATATGTCCAGAATGTCGTCCGGAGCGCAGGCAATCCCTTCAACGACCCACCGATAGGTGTTGCGTGCCCGGCGCCTGATCTCCCACCATCCTTGGGCTTTTCGATTCAGGTAATAGTCTTTGTTCAAGCGCCCTTTGTCGCCCTCCCGGCCGATGGTGCCGTCCACAACTCCGTCCGGGTTATGAACAGCCTCGGAGCCGCGAAAGCCGATCACCTTGATCTGCGGTTTGTCCGCCGCTGCGCGAGCGGCGTTTATCTGCCGTGCATCGCCGCGAACACCCGCCCCAAGGCCGTCCGCATCGTATTTGAAAAAATCCGCACCGTGCTCGTCGCACAGTTCGAATGCCCGCTCTGCCGTCTGGTAGATGTCGCCGCCTTTGCCGCTCCACTCCAGCACGCGCACAACCGTGGTCCCTTGCGTGATCGCCGCAGCGTTCTTGTCCGCCCCTTCGTCGGCAACGTCCAGTGACACACCGACCATTCCTGACGGCGCGATGCCCAGCCGCTTCTTGGCGTCGATGCATGCGCGCGCCCATGCCGCAGGAATGACAACGCCAGCGACCGACGCCTGATAGTCGCGGTCGATCTCTTGGGCCACGACGACCGGGTCAAGTTCGGCGCATTGCTTTTTGTACCATTCCTCGTCCTTGCGAGGGTCGTCGCGCCAATCAAAAATGAACACATCAACCTTGCCGCTCCATCGCTTCTCGGCAAACGGGTTGTTCATGCCGCGCACCGACGACATGTCGATGCGGCAGTTCGTGGTCATCGACAGCGATGCCTCGGTCAGCGCCGGGCGCTCAAAATGAGCGTATTCATCGACAAAATAGATCGCGGTGCGGTCGCCCCGCCCCAAGTCGTCGCCGCCTTCGCCGGCTATCATCGACCCGGTGTCGGGGATGGTGATGCGCATGAACGGCGAGTCGCGCCATTCAACCCAGTTTCCGCGGAACTCCTCGGGAAGGCGCGACAGGAAAAAGCGGCCCTTCGGCAACAGCGGCTTATGCGTGCCGATCTTGTCCACGTATTCCGTCTTGCGCGAGCCGACGCCGATGGCCACGCCCTGGTGAAACAGGCAGATCGAACAGCCAAGCGCCATGCTGAGCCACGACACGCCAACGTCGCGGGACTTCTCTGTCAGGCCGCGCTCACGGTTCTGCCATCGATCCAAGACCCACGCAATCCACTCGCGCTGCCGCGGGAACAGCACAAAGGGAATCATCGTCGGCAAGCCGATTTCGGCGTTGCGCGGGTCGTAGGTCCATCCCCAATCATTGATGAAGTCGGCAATATTGGCCTTGTAGTAAGCCTTCAGCGCCGGCAACTCCTCGGGATGCGACCGGACGCGCTCAAGATTTTCGAGGCGCTTGCGAATGATCGCGCCATAGTCCGGATTATTCCACTTGATCAGCAACGGCAGAAGATCGTGATCGTCTCCAACCGGCGCTTCGGGGCGCTTGCGCGTGGCCGATCTCATCCCTGCACACGGCCGATACGAAGCATGTAGACCCGTTGCAGCGCGACGGGGTCGCTGAGATCGATTACCTTGCCGTCGCCGTTGGCTTGCAGGTCCAGCACCGGCGCCTTGGACCTCTCGTCCGGCGGCGCGGACACCGTGATCGCGCGGAATGTCGGCGACTGGTAGGGCGCAAGAGCTTTGGCAAATTCTCGGCATGCGTTCGCCGCTTGCCAGAACTTTTCCTCGTTGGCATAGGCGTTGATCGGCTGTCCCGGTGCCGTCGGTTGATACAGCGCCGCCATCCCCGCTGTCAGGTGCATGAAGTCCTCCAGCACTTCCTTCGCGAGTCGCTTATGCGGCTGGCCGGCTTGGCGCGCGAGTTCTTGCGCGATCTTCAAATGCTTCTCGATCGTGGACTTGTTGGGGATTCCCTTCCGTCCCGGACCGCGCTTCTCGCCTGGTTTTGATCCTCGTGGCATGCGTCGATCATAACAAAGACGCGAGCGGTAAAGAAAGAGGGGGGTTAGCAGTCTCCGTCGGCGCGCCGTATGCGGTCAAGAATCCACCGCATTACCGGCACCGCCATAGAGTTGCCATAGCCACGATATTGAGGGCCATCCGCCGGCGGATCGAAGTCCAGCATCTCGCTCGTCGAATTAAACCCAAGATAGGCCGCCATTTCTGCGCGGTCCGCATCGTCTTTGTAGACCGCCCCGCCGTAACCGGAGATCAACGTGTGATCGTCCGGAAAGCCCTGCAGCCGCGCACACTCACGCACGGTCAAGCGCCGGACTCCGGATGGCGTTGTTGCTGCGGGCGGCACTCCCGCGTTGGCATGTGATCGGGAATGGACGCCAGCCCGCACGGTCGGAGAAAGATCATTACATGCGTCAGCCCCGTGGTCCTTGGAAGAAAACGCGATTGTCGGCGGGAGCCCATGTGCGGTCAGCGGATGGGCCGGATCGCCATGCTGCGGATTGCTTCGGTTCGTCCGACTCGTAACCTGCGTCTCGTCGAAACAGACATAGCTGCGGCTTGACCCCCCCGAAGCCGCCCGCAACGACGCCAAGTCGTCGATCTCGGGAGATGCGCCGCCAGCGCGGCCACGCAGGTTCATTGCCACAGGAACAATCGGCGTTCCGCGGCCGGTCCCATCTTCGCTTGCATCAAAACCATCGGCGCGCAAGGCGTGCGCGATCATGGTTTCGGTCTCGTAGTCGATCCGCCGCATGGCTCCTGCGTTAAGGCAGTGAGCCACGTCTCCGGTCGATGCAATCAATCCTCCGTCAAGGTCGAAGTCGGTGCCAAGGCCGCCGCCCGCTGAAGTGCGCGCTGCAAGTGCTCCGGCAACGTCTTTCCCCGCTTGGCGGCGCGGCGCAGAATCCCTGCGCAGGCTTCGGCGCTCAAAAAGTATCGCTGCGGGATCGGCATCGTCTCCAAAACCTGCGATAACGAACACGCGCTTGCGTCGTTGGGCGAGTCCGAAGTGTTGAGCGTCGAAAACCCGCCATGCCGCCCGTGCCCGCGGCCCGGCAACCATACCAACACGCGGCCATCTCCCGCCGTTAGGCGCTGGCACGGGATCATCTGCTCCGACAATTCCCGCCAAGAAACATCCGAATGCGTTGTCGGGAGTGGACAACACATCGCGGACATTTTCCCATACGAGCCAGCGGAAAACAGGTCGTTTCCCTGACGATTCCGCTTCCGACGCGCGCCTGACGGCATTGACCATCCTCACGAACTGCAGCGTTAAATTGCCCCTCGGGTCGGCCAGCGATTGCCGAAGTCCGGCGATCGAGAACGACTGGCATGGCGTCCCCGCAACAATCAGGTTCGGAATCGGAAGCCCGAAGCGCCGCAGATGCCGCACCCGCAGAGCGGTGAAATCACCCCACAGGCCGTGGCGCGATGATCCGCGCCGTAGGTCGCCGCATCCGAACCTGGCGCGAAGAACAGCGCGCGGGAAGCGGTCGATCTCGCACGCCAAGCGCCAGTCGATCTCGGGGGAGGCCGTCTCCGGTGCTCCGATTCCGGAGCAGGCTGTCATCCCGATCATTCAACTTGATTTCATGTCAGTGCGGAAGTCGAAGTCGACTGGCGTAACAGACCCGTCGGCCGCGTGATCGAAGTTGATCACGCCAATGTCTCCCTCCTTAAAGCCGCGAAGCCTTTCAGATGCGTAGAAGCTGATGGCTTCCGCCCATCGCGTTCCGGCACACTCAATAGGCTCGCCGACGGGGCGAAAGTTGAATGCGAGGCTGACAATCGTCGTGCCTATTGCATGACTGATTTGATTGAAAAGCAATTCCGCCTGATCATCGGGAATGCGTCCCGTCTTTTGCAGGTGATGAGCGGCAAATGCCGTCAGAACGGACGACACGTGGAGTTGAAGCACTTCCGCATCAATGAACGCCTGATCGGGCTTTTCGACGTTTTTCTGGCCCGCCATGAACCTTGCGACTCCAACGTCGCGCAGGTTCGCTGCGATTGCAAAATAGTCAGTCATTGTGATCTCCTGAAGCAAGGGATGCGAATGGATCGCGGATCGTCCAGCCGACCTGCGGTGGTCAGTCCGATCTTAAATCCGCATTGGCGGCACTCGATAACGTAAACACCGCAACGCCGCGCCGGATATGGCAAGTCGGCAGCGCACGACGGGCTCCCCGGCACCGAGATATCAATGGCCTTGCCGTTTGGATAGTTCGGGTCCGGAGCGCACTGCGGATCGCGTTTGTGGTCGACCCAGTAGACAGACAGATTGTTCGGCATGCCCCCTCCATTTGCGACTCGTTAAACATTCCGGGGCATATTAGCACCGGAAAGGAAAGTCCAATGCCTTCACCCTATGCGATGATTGCGCTCGTTTTGATTGCCGGAATTTTTGTAATCGTCCACGCCGTCATGATGCCATGACGGTGCCCGGCGGGGGATGCGTGGGGGAAGGGGATGCGCCTCACGCCCGCCGGGCACCTCCAAGGGAGGACGCGCCTTGGCGTTCCCTGCATCGCAAATTTTTACGCGACTCGCAAGGCCAATTTTCCCTCGATCACAGAATTGAACCACGCTAACATTTTAACGGGAGACTTTGGGCGAGGGGTTCTTATGTTGACGTCTAGTCAGCGCGACGTGCTGATCCGCCATCTTGATGGCGCGCAGCCGGTACTTTTGAACGAGCGTCATGTTACGATCTGCAGCCTGGTTCGTCGCAGATGGCTCAAATTTGATCGTCCGACTCGGCCGCGAGCCACGTCGATCACGCCAGATGGGCTTGCCGTGCTGGCCACCTCACTCAAGGAGTGGCGCGTTGCCGGCGAGCGGGCAGCGCAGGCCGGATACCAGCTTTGAACATTTTCTCTTGATTTCGTCTGCGAAGGACGCTTGTGTCCGTGGTGATGATTTTCACCGAGGATGCGCCATGATCTTGACTCCTACCGCGAAGGCTATCGCCCGGCTGGCGCTTGGCCTGCCCAATCCGACGCGAACGTCAATTCGCAACGAGATGTTCATCCCGGAAGGAAGCGCCGATCTGCTGTGCTGGCGGATTCTTGAGGCGGCGGCATTCGCCCGCAGCCAGCCCACCGCCGATGGGACGATCTTTCGGCTGACCGACGACGGGGCAATGCACGCGCTTGAGGATAATGAGGCGCTTGGCCGGGACTTCCCCGAAGCCCGATATCCTGTGTTCGTCTATGGCACCCTGAAGATGGGATATGGCAACTATCGCGCCCGCATGCACACCGCTCAGTACATTGGCGATGCGGTGACGGTGAATCGCTATCTGCTGATGCAGTGCGGATTTCCCATCGCATTCCCCGTTCAAGAGGGCGGGCTGTGCGTCTCCGGCGAATTGTATCTCATAGACTCGGGCACGCTTGCCAGCCTCGACGCCTTGGAAGGGGTCGGTCATGGCATGTACCGCCGCGTCTGGACTGCGGTTGTCGTTTACGAGCGACCGCGCAACGCATTTATCTACGTCGCCGGGGACACCATGCGATCCTTTGACCTTTCGCCGTGCCCCATTGTCAATGGCACCTATGTTTGGCGTGGGTCGTTCCGATGACGCAGGAACAGATCAACGCCGTCGCTGACATGCTCGCCGAAATGGGCGTGCCCGAATCCCTGAACCGCTGGCGCACAATGACGCCGGAGTCGCTGGCGGCACTTCAGGCGAGACTCGCCTCGATGGTCGAGGCCGAGAAAAACCGCAGGAGTCATACTATGTCGAAGCAAGTCGGGCCGAAGGAAAAGGCCCTGCGCGATATGCGCGATTCCACCACCCCCACCGAACAGGAGAATCCGATGCCCAAGAAAAAGCGAGCCGCCGCGACCAAGGCTCTCGACGAGGCCGAACAGAAGGCCGCGACCAAGAAGGCCCCGCGCGCCAAGAAGGTGCCGCAGGCCCCCGAGGGGCGCGCGACCCGCGGCGGCGGCAAGACCGAAATCATCCGCAAGTTGCTTGCGCGCAAGCACGGCTGCACGGCCAAGGAAGTGATGGCCGCTTGCGGCTGGCCATCGGTGTCGATGCCGCAGCAGGCCAAACTGCTCGGCGTCGAGCTGCACAAGGCGAAAGACGAGGGCGGCGCGACCCGTTACGCCGATCATCCGATTTCGTGACGTTTCCCGGAGATCGCGAGGGGGGCGCCGTCTCCCCTCGCGGGACTCTTAACTGGTCTAACGCTCAAAGGAGCAAACCATGACCGACCGAATTAACTCCATCACCGTTACGTCGGCAGCCATCGACGAGATTGCCATCAAGGGTAAGAAGACCGTCGTGCTTCGCGGCGTCATCACGCCAGACTCACTCAAGCACCTGCGGTGCGACGACTATCAGCGCGAGGCCCTCCCCATGTCCTCCCTGACCGACATCATGGCCGCAATCCGCGCTGGCGAGACGCTGCCCGATATCGAGATCGGCATGCGCGGCACTCGCGTCTCCGGGCGCGGCGATGATTACGTCCTCGGTGATATCTGCTATATCATCGACGGGCAACAGCGGGTCAACGCGGCGCTGAATGTTCTTGCCCAAAGCCCCGGCACCAACGTCCGCATCGGGGCGATGATCCACACGGCCACGACGCGCGAGTGGGAGATCGAACGGTTTCGGATTCTCAATTCGCTTCGCACCAAGTTGTCGCCGAATGTCCTGCTGCGCAACACGCGCGAAAAGAATCCGGCCATCGCCTCGC
>JALHNN010000039.1 GCA_022843505.1 Sulfuritalea sp. | reverse complement strand
GCGCGCCGCCGCGGACGCCGGTCGCGCGGCGGCGGCAGGCAGCGAGGCCGCCGGCGTTTCGGCCGAACTGCTGAACGCGGCGGTGGCGGCCACCACCCTGCTGCTCGACTTCAGCCAGCCGGCGGATGCCGCGTTGTCGGCCTACTTCCGCGCCCATCGCAGCGGCGCCCGCGATCGCGCCTTCATCGCCGAGACCGCCTATGCCGTGCTGCGGCGCAAGCGCCTGCTGCAGCGCCTGGCTGGCGGCCGACCGACGCCACGGAAGTTGGTCCTGCTGTCGCTGTCGCGGGTGCGCGGCATGTCGCAGCGCCAGATCGAAGCGGCCCTGCAGGAGGGGGAGGCCGAATGGCTGGCCGAGATTCGGCGCAATCCGGAACCGGAGCTGACGCTCGCCGAGCAGGCCGACCTGCCGGACTGGCTGGTGGAGCGACTGTCGCCGTCCATGACGGCGGAAGAACTGCTGGCGCTGGCGCGGGGCCTGAACACGGCGGCACCGCTCGACCTGCGGGTCAACTCGCAGAAGACCGACCGCGCGGCGCTGGCGGCGCGGCTGGCCGCCGATGGCGTGACGGCCGAGCCGTGCCGCTTCGCGCCGCTGGGCTTGCGCCTCAAGGGCAAGCCGGCGCTGCAGAAGCACCCGGCCTTCCTCGACGGCAGCTTCGAGGTGCAGGACGAGGGCTCGCAACTTCTCAGCCATCTCCTGGCGCCGCGCCGCGGCGAGCTGGTGGTCGATGTCTGCGCCGGCGCGGGGGGCAAGACCCTGGCCATCGGCGCCCTGATGCGTTCCACCGGGCGCCTGTATGCGCTCGACGTTTCCGACAGGCGCCTGGCCAAGCTGAAGCCGCGCGCCGCGCGCGCCGGCCTGTCCAACGTCCATCCGATCTGCATCGCCAGCGAGAACGACATCCGCGTCAAGCGCCTGGCCGGCAAGGCCGACCGCGTGCTGGTGGATGCGCCCTGCTCGGGCCTCGGCACGCTGCGCCGCAACCCCGACCTGAAGTGGCGCCAGTCGCCGCAGAGCGTGGTCGAACTCGCGGCCAAGCAGGCGGCGATCCTCGCCGCCGCGGCGCGGCTGGTGCGGCCGGGCGGCCGCCTGGTGTATGCCACCTGCAGCATCCTGGGCGAGGAGAACGAGGACGTGGTCGACGCCTTCCTCGCCGCCCATCCGGCCTTCCGCCGCCTGTCGGCGCGCGAGATCCTTGCCGCCCAGGGCATCGCCGTCGATTGCGGCGACGACATGCGCCTGCTGCCGCAGGTCCATGGCACCGACGGCTTCTATGCCGCCGTGCTGGAACGCGAAAAGTGAAGCGCCTGCTGGCGGCGTTGCTGTTTGGCCTGGCAACAGTCGGCGCTGGCGCCACGGCGATTCCAGCCGCGGGTACGGTCGAGGTCTTGTTCACGCCCTGGGACGATGCCGAGGGGGCGATCGTCCGCAATCTCGGCGAGGCCCAGCGCAGCATCCACGTGCAGGCCTTCCTGCTCACCAGCCGCTCGATCGCGCGGGCCCTGCAGCAGGCCCACCAGCGCGGCGTCAGGGTCGAAGTGCTGGCCGACCGCGAAATGCTGCAGAAGGGCGAAAACTCGCTGATTCCCCGGCTGGCCGCCGATGGCATCCCGGTGTGGCTGGAGACGCGCTACGCTTCGGCCCACAACAAGGTGATACTGATCGACGCCACGGAAACTCAGGGCATCGTCATCACCGGCAGCTACAATTTCACCTGGTCGGCGCAGGCGCGCAACGCCGAGAACCTGCTCCTGTTGCGCGGCAACCCGGCCCTGGCGAGGCAGTTCCTCGACAACTGGCGGCGCCACCGCGACGAAGCGGAGAAGTACGAAGGAACCCGTTGAGATGAACCGCACCGATTTCGCCAGCGTCTGGCATGCCGTGCTCTCCGACCTGCGCGAGCCCGACCTGGTCTGGCAACTCGCGGCGCTGGCGGCCTGTCTGGTGCTGGCCAAGCTCGGCGAACGCCTGCTGCGCGGCCGGCCGCTGGGCGAGGTCAGCCACTGGGAGCTGGGCCAGGGATTGTTGAAGCGCCTTGCCTTCCCGGTATTCGCCCTGGTCCTGGTCGGCGCGGCGCGCCCGCTGCTGCAGCACCTGGTGCATACCAGCCTGTTTTCCCTGGCGCTGCCGCTGCTGACATCGCTGGCGATCATCCGCCTGGTGTTCTACGTTCTGCGATACAGCTTCCTTGGCGCCAGTTGGCTGGGGCAGTTCGAGCGCGTCTTCGCCGCCCTGGTCTGGGCCGTGGTGGCACTCCACATCACCGGCCTGCTGCCTGATGTGATCACCGCGCTGGAAGCCGTGAGCTTCAGTGCCGGCAAGCAGAAGCTGACCCTCTGGCATGTGCTGCAGGGCATCGCCGCACTCCTGGTGACGGTGTTTGTCGCGCTCTGGCTGGCGGGTGCGATCGAGCGCCGCCTGGATGCGGCGACCATGGACAGCAACCTGCGCGTGGTACTGGCGCGCATGTCCAAGGCCCTGCTGATCCTGCTGGGGGTCCTGATCGGCCTGCCCATGGTCGGCATCGACCTCACCACGCTGTCGGTGTTCGGCGGCGCGCTGGGCGTCGGCCTCGGCCTCGGCCTGCAGCGGATCGCCAGCAATTACGTCTCGGGGTTCATCATCCTGCTCGATAACTCGATCCGCCTCGGCAACGTGATTTCGGTCGGCAACGACCGCGGCGAGGTGACCCGCATCACCACGCGCTACACGGTACTCAAGGACGTCAGCGGCGTCGAGGCCATCGTTCCCAACGAGATGCTGGTCGGCAGCGTGGTGCGCAACGAGTCCTTCAGCAACCCGCAAGTACGCATGACGGTACCGGTGCAGATCAGCTACCAGAGCGACCTGGAAAAGGCCATGGCACTGCTGGTCGCGGCTGCCGCTGCCCAGCCGCGGGTGCTCGCCGATCCGGCGCCGACGGCGCTCCTCACCGGTTTTGGCGATTCGGGCATCAATCTCGAAGTCGCCTTCTGGGTCGCCGATCCAGAGAAAGGCGCGAGCCTGCTGCGCTCCGACATCAACCTGGCGATCTGGCAAGCGTTGCGCGAGGCCGGCGTCGAAATTCCGTACCCGCAGCGTGAAGTCAGGCTGCGCTCTGGAGAAAGCCTTGTCTGAAACCCGCCTGATCCACGGCTTCCATGCCGTCACCGCCAAGCTGCGCCACGCCGCCGACGACATCCGCGAACTGCTGGTGGCGGAAGGACGCCAGGACGGCCGCATGCGCGAGCTGCTGAAGCAGGCCGAACTCCACGGCGTGCGCGTGATCGCCACCGACGCCAGGCGCCTCGACGGGCTGGCCGGCGGCAGCCAGCACCAGGGCGTGGTGGCCAAGGTGGCGGCACAGGCGAAACACCTGACGCTGGACGACGTGCTCGAAGCGCTTGCCGAGCCGGCCCTGCTGCTGGTGCTCGACGGCGTCACCGATCCGCACAACCTCGGCGCCTGCCTGCGTGCGGCGGACGGCGCCGGCGCGCATGCCGTGATTGCGCCCAAGGATCGCGCCTGCGGCCTCAACGCCACGGCGATCAAGGTCGCCAGCGGTGCCGCCGACAGCGTGCCCTACGTCGTCGTCACCAACCTCGCGCGCAGCCTGCGCGAGATGCAGGAGCAGGGCATCTGGGTCATCGGCGCCGACGGCGCCGCCGACAAGGAACTCTACGCCGTCGACCAGAAGGGGCCATGCGCCTGGGTGCTGGGCGCCGAGGGCGACGGCATGCGCCGCCTCACACGCGAAACCTGCGACGAACTGGCGCGGATCCCGATGCTGGGCAGCGTCGAGAGCCTCAACGTCTCGGTGTCGGCCGGGATCTGCCTGTTCGAGGCGCGTCGGCAAAGGCGGGGGTAGGTTCCCGCCGGGCCGCGGCACGGCGCACGATCCGGGCATTGCCCGCTAGGTATACAATCAACAATTGGCGGTATCCGCCACCTGCCCGGAGCCCCACCTTGGAACGCAGAGCTTCTGCCCGACATCCTCCGCTCGAATTCGCGATCCGCATCGGTCTGCCCGTGATCGACCGCGAGCATGTGACGCTGGTCCGGCAGCTCGACCAGCTCAATGCCGACAAGGATGCGCATCCCGGCAGCGAGGCTTTTTCGGAGATCCTCAGCCAGCTTGGGCGGCAGATCAACGCGCATTTCGACACTGAGGAGGAAATCCTCCGCGGCTGCGGCATGCCGTCGCAAGTGGTGCTGGAACATGTCCAGGCGCATACGGAGATCATCGAGCAGTACGCCCGCCTCAACCTCGATCTGATGAACGGAAAGCACCATTCGCGCGAAGAGGCCCTGGGGCTGGTGAGGCGCTGGATCGTGGACCACGTGCTGACCCACGACGTGAAGCTCAGCGGTTACCTCGCAGAGACGCCAACGCGCAAAACTCCTGACGTCTGAGGCGACCGGCCGGGACGCCGCGCGCCGAGGTTCAGGTTTCTTCTGTCAGCAGGGAAACGCCGAGCAGGGCGCGACGGCGCAGCCAGGGGCTGGGGCGGTAGCGCGGGTCGCCGTAGATTTCCTGCATCGTCTCCAGCACCTGAAGCACATTGCGCGCCCCCAGGGCGTCGCCGAAGGCCAGCGGCCCCTTCGGGTAGCCCAGGCCGAGCGTCACCGCGCGGTCGATGTCTGCGGCGCTGGCGACGCGCTGCTGGGCGATGTCGCAGCCGATATTGACGATGCAGGCGACGATGCGCTGGGCGACGAAACCGGCGCTGTCGCGGATCACGCTGACCGGGCTGCCGTCGGCGGCGAACAGGGCGTGGGCGGCGTCGCGCATCGCCGGCGCGGTCAGGGGCGTGGTCATCAGCGTGCGGCGTGCGCCCTTGCCGGCCTGGATGCCGAACAGACAGTCGACCGCCACGGTGCGCCGCGGGTCCAGGCCCTGCTCGACGCAGGCGGTGGTCGTGTCGCCGCCCAGCGGCGTGACCAGGCACAGTGCATCGGCGCCGGGCAGATAATCGGTTTCCACCTCGATGCCGGCGGCGGCGGCGATATCGCGCAGCACTTCGGCCCACTCCGGATGGGTCTGGCTGACCCAGACGCGCGCCGGCAGCCCGCTTGGCGCCGCCGGTTCGGGGATGGGCCGCGTCCTTGCCGTAGTCATAGAAGCCGCGGCCGCTCTTGCGCCCGAGCACGCCGCCGGCAAGGCGCTGGGCGGCAAGCGGCGAAGGCCGGTAGCGCGGCTCCTGGTAGTACTGGTTGTAGATCGACTCCATCACGGGTTGCGAAACGTCGAGCCCGGTGAGGTCGAGCAGCTCGAAGGGCCCCATGCGAAAGCCCGCGACCTCGCGCATGATGCGGTCCACTTCGGGGAAGTCCGCCACGCCTTCGCCCAGCACGCGCAGGGCTTCGGTGACGAAGCCGCGGCCGGCATGGTTGACGATGAAGCCCGGCGTGTCGCGGGCAGCGACCGCCGTGTGGCCCATGCGCCGGCCCAGTTCGAGCAGCGCCGTGGCGACCCAGGGCGCCGTAAGCAGGCCGTCGATGACCTCGACGATTTTCATCAGCGGCACCGGGTTGAAGAAGTGGAAGCCGGCGACGCGTTCCGGCCGCTTGCAGGCGGCGGCGATCGAGGTCACCGAGAGCGAGGACGTATTGGTGGCGAGGATGCAGTCCGCCGCGATGATGTCCTCGAGTTGCTGGAACAGGCGTTTCTTGACCTCGATGTTCTCGACGATCGCCTCGATGACGACCTTCGCCGAGGCCAGGTCTTCGACCCGGGAAACCACTTCGAGCTTGGCATTCGCCGCCGCGAGGGCCGCGGGCGAGATCTTGCCCTTCTCGGCGAGTTTGCCCAGGGTGCCGATGACGGTCTCGCGCGCGCTGGCGGCAGCGCCGTGCAGGGCGTCGAACATCAGCACGCGAATGCCGGCCTGGGCGGCGATCTGCGCGATGCCGCGCCCCATGGCGCCGGTACCGACGATGCCGATGCAAAGATCGGCGGACCGCATGTCGGCGGGCATCGGGCCTACCAGAGCTTCCACCAGGGTTCAGCCCGGTTCAGGCCGCGGACGTAGTACTCGCTGTTGGGGAAATTCCTGCGCATCACGCGCTCGATGTCGTCGCGCAGGTCGTTCATGCCGAGCAGGTCGTAGGCCTTGACCATGATGAACAGCGCTTCCTCGTTGGCCGGGGCGTCGGCGTAGGTCTTGACCGCGGTCTGCGCGCGGTTGACGGCGGCGACGTAGGCGCCGCGCTTCATGTAGTAGCGGGCGACATGCACCTCGTGCGATGCCAGGGCATTGACCAGGTACTTCATGCGCGCCGTGGCATCGGGCGTGTATTTGCTCTCCGGGTACTTGGTCACCAGCACCTTGAAGGCGTCGAAGGAATCGCGCGCCGCCTTCGGGTCGCGCTCGGTGAGGTCCTGCATGCTGACGTACCCGAGCAGGCCGAGGTCCTCGTTGAAGTTCGCCAGGCCCTTCAGGTAATAGGCGTAATCGACATTGGGGTGGTTGGGGTGCAGGCGGATGAAGCGATCACAGGCGGCGATGGCGGAGGCGGGTTCGGCCTGGCGATAGTAGGCATAGGCGACCTCGAGCTGCGCCTGCTGGGCATAGCGTCCGTGCGGGAAGCGTGCCTCCAGCTTTTCGAAGAACTTGATTGCCTTGTCGTAGCTGCCGTCGGCCATGGCGCTCTTGGCCTCGGCATACAGCTTGTTGGCCGACCAGCCGGCGGTCTCGTCTATGGTTTCCGGCAGCAGTCCGCAGCCGCCGAGCGTGGTCAGGCCGAGCACTCCGCACAGGGCCGCGATCGGGACGAGCGATCTGAAGAATGCCGCTAAACTAGGCATGGTGGAAACCTCGCATGAAATTGCGGCCGATTATAGCCGAAGCCCCCCTGCCGACGAGGCCGCGGCCGTGCCCGCGGAATGCGCCGGCTGGCGGCTCGATGCGGCGCTGGCGCGCCTGTTTCCGCAGCATTCGCGCAGTCGCCTGCAGGCCTGGCTGAAGGCCGGCCTGATCCGCGTCGACGGCGCCGCGGCGGCGGCGAAATGCAAGGTGCATGGCGGCGAGGTGGTCGAGTTCGCCGCTGCGCCGGCGTTGGCCGCAACCGGGGATGCCGCCGAGGAGATTGCCCTCGAGATCGTTCACGAGGATGACGAAATCATGGTGATCGACAAGCCCGCCGGGCTCGTCGTCCATCCCGGCAACGGCCAGCCCTCGGGGACGCTGCTCAATGCCCTGCTGCACCACGTGCCGTCGCTCGCCGGGATTCCGCGCGCCGGCATCGTCCATCGCCTGGACAAGGACACCAGCGGCCTGCTGGTGGTGGCCAAGACGCTGACGGCGCAGACCGACCTGGTGCGCCAGCTGCAGGCGCGCAGCGTCAAGCGCCACTACCTGGCGCTGGCCCTAGGCCGCGTCGAGGGCGATGGCGTGGTCGACGCGCCGCTGGGACGCCATGCGGTGCAACGCACGAAGATGGCGGTGGTGAAGAGCGGCGGCAAGGAGGCGCGCACGCATTACGCGGTGCAGGAGCGCTTTGGCAAGTGCACGCTGCTCGAGTGCCGCCTGGAAACCGGGCGCACCCACCAGATCCGCGTGCACCTGACATCGATCGGGCATCCCCTGGTCGGCGATCCGACCTACGGCCGGGCGAAGAGCGGCGACCCGCGCCTCGATGCCTTTCCCCGTCAGGCGCTGCACGCCTGGCGCCTGTCCTTGCGACATCCCGCGGGGGGTGAGGAGATGGGCTGGGAGTCGCCGTTGCCCGCGGACTTTGCGCGGCTGCTCGCGGACCTGCGCGGTGACTGAGTACATCCGCCCGGATTGGCCGACCCCCGACGGTGTGCGGGCCCTGTCGACCACGCGCCTGGGCGGTGCCAGCCGCGCACCCTGGGCAGGCTTCAACCTGGGCGGGCACGTCGGCGACGATGCCGCGGCCGTGCTGGCCAATCGGAGCCAGTTGCGCCGGGAGTTGCCCGGCGAACCGCTCTGGCTCGGTCAGGTTCACGGCACACGCTGTGTCGATGCCGCGGTGGCGCAATCCGGCGAGGCGGCCGATGCCAGCTTCACGCGCCGGCGTGGCGTGGTCTGTGCCGTGCTGACCGCGGATTGCCTGCCGGTGCTGCTGTGCGATGAGCGCGCGACGGTGGTTGGCGTCGCCCATGCTGGCTGGCGCGGGCTTGCCGCGGGGGTGGTCGAGGCCACCGTGGCGGCGATGGGCGAGCCCGGCGAGCAACTGATGGCCTGGCTGGGACCCGCGATCGGCCCAAGCGCTTTCGAGGTCGGCAGCGAGGTACGCGAGTCCTTTGTTGCGGCGGATGCCGGCGCAGCAGGGGCTTTCGTCCCGGCGGCGGACGGCAAGTGGCTGTGCGACATCTACCGGCTGGCGCGGCAGCGGCTGGCGGCGCTGGGAATTCGCCGTGTCGCCGGCGCCGACTTCTGCACCGTGGGCGATCCGCGAAGATTCTTTTCCTACCGCCGCGATGGCATCACCGGGCGCATGGCGAGCCTGGTCTGGCTGGAATGAACTATGGCTGCGGCTTGTCGGCAGCGGCCTCGGTCGCGGCTTCCGCCTCTGCGGCCTCGCCCGCCCGCCGCTGCCGCCTTCGCTGCGGCGTGCCGAACAACCAGAGCAGCAAGCCCAAGGGCAGCAGCCCGTAGAGCGCGAAAGTCAGCGCGCCGGCGGTAAGATTCGGCTCCGTTGCCGCCATCAGCACGGTGACGTAAAGCCAGGCGATTGCGATCACGTACATGTGCGGATTGTACGGCGACCCCTTTGCTTGACAGGGTTTATTGTGCAGTGCAAAATTATCTTCTTGCCAGGAGCCACGGATGTCGTTTTCCCCCGAACAGAATGCCGCGATGCAAGCCATGATGCAGGCCGGCAATGCAATGGCGCAGGGTTTCAGCCAATTCATGTCCACGCAGCAGAAGCTGGCCGTGCCTGGTTCGGCGGCACCCGCCTGGGTCACCGAGTCCGAGGCCCTGAAAGCCTTGCAGCAGGAATGGATGGCCCGCCATGCCAGCCTGTGGCAGGGCATGCTGGGCAAGGCGCCCGACCAGCCCGCGCCGCAAGTGGCGAGCCCCGCCCCCGGCGACAAGCGTTTCGACGATCCGTCGTGGGTCGAGAGCCCGGTCTATGATTACCTTCGCCAGGCCTACCTGATCAACGCCGAGTATGTGAAGCGCATGGTCGAGGCGGCGCCGATGGCCGACGGCCAGACCAAGGATCGCATGCGTTTCCTGACGCGCCAGATGGTCGATGCGATGGCGCCGTCGAACTTTCTCGCCACCAATCCCGAATTCGTCAAGACGGCGGTGGAGACCAAGGGTCTCAGCATCCAGAAGGGCATCCAGAACCTGATCGCCGACCTGGAAAAAGGCCGCATCTCGATGACCGACGACTCCGCCTTCGAGGTCGGCCGCAATCTCGCGGTGACGCCCGGCGCGGTGGTCTATGAAAACGAGCTGATGCAGCTGCTGCAATATTCGCCGCAGACCGAGACGGTCGCGGCGCGGCCCTTCCTGATGGTCCCGCCCTGCATCAACAAGTACTACATCCTCGACCTCCAGCCTGAAAACTCCGTGGTGCGCTACGCGGTGGAGCAGGGCAACACCGTGTTCCTCATCTCGTGGAAGAACGTGCAGGCCGACCAGGGGCACCTGACCTGGGACGACTACATCGAGAAGGGCGCGCTGCAGGCCATCAAGGTGGTGCAGGAGATCTGCGACATCGACCAGATCAATGCCCTGGGCTTCTGCGTCGGCGGCACCATCCTCGGCTCGGCGCTGTCCGTGGCGGCCCTGCGCGGCGAGAACCCGGTGGCGTCGCTGACCCTGCTCACCACGCTGCTCGACTTCGCCGACTCCGGCGAGATCGGCTGCCTGGTCGACGAGACCGCGGTGCAGGCGCGCGAGGCCACCATCGGCAAGGGCGGCCTGCTCAAGGGCAGCGAACTGGCCAGCGTGTTTTCATCGTTGCGCGCCAACGACCTGATCTGGCAGTACGTGGTCGGCAACTACCTCAAGGGCAAGACGCCGCCGGCCTTCGACCTGCTGTTCTGGAACGCCGACGCCACCAACCTGCCCGGCCCCTTCCTCGCCTGGTACCTGCGCAACATGTACCTGGAAAACAACCTGCGCGTGCCGGGCAAGCTGGAAATGTGCGGCGTCAAGGCCGATCTGGGCCGCGTCGACATGCCGGCCTTCATCTACGCCAGCCGCGAAGACCACATCGTGCCCTGGAAGTCGGCCTACCAGAGCCGCAGCCTGCTCGGCGGCGACACCACCTTCGTGCTCGGTGCCTCCGGCCACATTGCCGGCGTCATCAACCCGGCGACGAAGAACAAGCGCAGCCACTGGATCAACGACAGCGCCACGGCCAATGCCGACGAGTGGTTCGACACCGCGACCGAGGTCAAGGGCAGCTGGTGGCCGGTGTTTGCCAACTGGCTCAGGCAGCAGGCCGGCGGTGAGATTCCCGCGCGCGCCAAGCTCGGCAGCAAGGCCTATCCGCCGGGTGAGCCGGCGCCGGGCAGCTACGTAAAGCAGAAGGCATGAAGCAGACGTCGACACCGCCCCGGGGCACGGCTTTCGGCGGGACATTCAAAGCCCCGACCCAACAATAATCGAGAGGAGTAGAAAAATGCTGCGAGTTGCACTGGTAACGGGAGGCATGGGCGGTCTGGGCGAGGCGATCTGCATCAAGCTGGCGGCCCTGGGCTACAAGGTTGTCACCACCTACAGCCCCAGCAACACCAAGGCCAGCGAATGGCTGCGCACCATGAACGACATGGGCTACGGCTTCAAGGCCTACCCCTGCGACGTCGCCGACTACGATTCCTGCAAGGCCTGCGTGGCGCAAGTGACCGCCGAAGTCGGTCCGGTCGAAGTGCTGGTAAACAATGCCGGCATCACCCGCGACATGACGTTCAAGAAAATGACCAAGGCCGACTGGGACGCGGTGATCCACACCAACCTCGACTCCACCTTCAACATGACCAAGCAGGTCATGGACGGCATGATGGAGCGCGGCTGGGGTCGCGTCATCAACATCTCCTCGGTCAACGGCCAGAAGGGTGCCTTCGGCCAGACCAACTACTCGGCCGCCAAGGCCGGCATGCACGGCTTCACCAAGGCGCTGGCGCTGGAAGTGGCGAAGAAGGGCGTGACGGTCAACACCATCTCCCCGGGCTACATCGGCACCAAGATGGTCATGGCGATTCCTCAGGAAGTGCTCGACAGCAAGATCCTGCCGCTGATCGCGCAGGGCCGCCTGGGCAAGCCGGAAGAGGTCGCGGGCCTGGTGGCCTACCTGGCTTCTGAAGAGGCGGCTTTCGTCACCGGCGCCAACATCTCCATCAACGGCGGTCAGCACATGTATTGATCGTCACGGGCCGATGGCGACGGCTTGCAGCGCGCCGTCGGCCCGCAAGGTTTCAATGGTCGTAAAGGAAGCATCAAAATGGCAAAGAAAGTTGCATTGGTAACGGGGGCGATGGGCGGCCTGGGCACGGCGATCTGCAAGTCGCTGGCGCAGGGCGGTTTCACCGTGG
>JALHNN010000038.1 GCA_022843505.1 Sulfuritalea sp. | reverse complement strand
ATCAACACCGTGCAGTTTCCGCTGCCGACGGCGGCGCGCTGCTTCAAGTTCGGCCAGGCCATCGGCCGCGCCATCGAGTCCTGGGACGTGGATGCCCGCGTCGTGGTGATCGGCACCGGCGGCCTCTCGCACCAGCTGGAAGGCAAGCGCGCCGGTTTCATCAACAAGGAATTCGACCTGATGTTCATGGACAAGCTGGTCACCGATCCGCTTTGGGTGACGCGTTACTCCGTGCCCGAACTGGTCGAGCTCACCGGCACCCAGGGCGTCGAGCTGCTCAACTGGCTCACCACCCGCGGTGCCCTGTCGGGCGACGTCACCAAGGTGCATGCGAACTATCACATCCCGATTTCCAATACCGCATCGGGCCTTCTGGCGATGGAAGTCGCCTGATCCGCCCGTCCCGACAGAGAGAGAACCATGCGCACACAAGTCGCCATCATCGGTGCCGGACCGTCCGGCCTCATCCTCGGCCAGCTGCTGCATCGTGCCGGCATTGACGCCGTCGTACTCGAGGCCCAGACCGCGGATTACGTGCTGGGCCGGATCCGCGCCGGCGTGCTCGAACAGGTCGCGGTCGACCTGCTCGACGAGGCCGGCGTCGGCACCCGCATGCATGCCGAAGGCCTGCCGCACAAGGGCTTCGACATCCTGATCGGCGGTCGCCGCCATCACATCGACCTGTACGGTTTGACCGGCGGCAGCCAGGTGATGGTGTACGGCCAGACCGAACTGACCAAGGACCTGATGCAGGCGCGCGCCGCCGCCGGCCTGACGACGGTGTACGAGGCCAAGGAAGTCAGCATCCACGATTTCGACGGTGAACGGCCGCGGGTGCGTTACCTGAAGGATGGCGTACGCCAGGAGCTCGAGTGCGACTTCATCGCCGGCTGCGACGGCTTCCATGGGGTCTGCCGCGCCAGCGTGCCGAAGAACGCGATCAGCAACTTCGAGCGCGTCTATCCCTTCGGCTGGCTGGGCCTGCTGTCCGACACGCCGCCGGTGTCGGAAGAGCTGATCTACGCCAAGCACGAGCGCGGCTTCGCCCTGTGCAGCATGCGCTCGCACACCCGCAGCCGCTACTACCTGCAGGTGCCGCTGAGCGAAAAGGTCGAGGCCTGGTCCGACGAGCGCTTCTGGGAGGAACTGCGCCTGCGACTCGATCCCAAGGCGAATGCCGATCTCGTCACCGGCCCCTCGATCGAGAAGAGCATCGCGCCGCTGCGCAGCTTCGTCGCCGAGCCGATGCGCTTCGGCCGCCTGTTCCTCGCCGGCGACGCCGCCCACATCGTGCCGCCCACGGGCGCCAAGGGCCTGAACCTCGCGGCTTCCGACGTGCGCTACCTGTAACGCGCGATCATCGACTGGTACGGCGGCAGCACCGTCGGCATCGAGCACTACTCGGCGCGCTGCCTGCGTCGAATCTGGAAGGCCGAGCGCTTCTCCTGGTGGATGACCATGCTGCTGCATACCTTCCCCGATACCAATCCCTTCGAGCAGCGGGCGCTCGATGCCGAGCTGGACTACATGCTGCATTCCCTGGCCGGGCGCACGACCATCGCCGAAAATTACGTGGGACTGCCCTTCGAAGCCTGATCAAGCGCCGTCTGGGGACGGCGGGGGGAGAGCCGGGATACACTGGCGACTTTAACTTTGGCCGTAGATCGCCGGATGTTCCCGTCGCAGCAGCAGCCACCCGCAGGGCCGATGTCCGGCAGTCACGATGCGCCGTCGCGATCTCTCGCGGTGGCGGCCGTCGTCTTCCTGTTTGCCGCCGCGGCCGGCGCCCTCCTGGTCTGGCAGTCCGACCGGCAGCGCGAGCAGCAGCAACGTGCGGCAGTCTCGGACATGGCGGCCGACCACGCCCATGCGATCCAGCGCAACATCGAGCGAGCCCTGTCGGCGACTTATGCGCTGGCCGCACTGGTGCGCCAGGGAAACGGCAGGGTGCCCGAGTTCGAGGCCACGGCGCGCCAGATGCTTCCCTTTTATCCCGGCGCCGCCTCGCTGCAACTGGCGCCGGACGGCGTGGTGCGTCACGTCATGCCCCTCGCCGGCAACGAGAAGGCGATAGGCCACAACCTGCTGCAGGACCCCGTGCGCAACAAGGAAGCCTTCCTTGCCCGCGACACCGGCAAGCTGACCCTGGCCGGGCCCTTCACCCTGTTGCAGGGAGGGCTGGGCGCAGTCGGTCGCCTGCCCGTCTTTCTCGGGGAAGGGCTTGGGGGGTTCTGGGGCTTCACCACGGTTCTGATCCGCTTTCCCGATGTGCTCAATGACGCGCGCCTGGGACAGATGTCCGAGAGCGGCTATGCCTATGTACTCTGGCGCATCCATCCGGACAGCGGCGAACGGCAGGTGATCGCCCGATCCGGCGAGGCGCCGCTGCTGGATCCGGTGGGCGAAACGCTGGACCTGCCCAACGGGCGCTGGACCCTCAGTGTGGCCCCGCTCAAGGGCTGGGGCGATCCTTACGGCGTGGCCATCAAGAGCGCGCTGGCGCTGCTGTTCAGCCTGCTGCTTGCCTACCTGGCGAAACTGCTGGTCGAGATGCGGGCCTACAAGCGGGACCTGGAGCGGCACGTGGCCCAGCGCACACGGCAACTCGCCGCCAGCGAGCAACGCTTTCGCGACGTCGCCGAGGTGTCGGGCGACTGGATCTGGGAAGTCGACGCCTCGGGACGCTATACCTATGTCTCGGAGGGTGTGCGGCGCCTGCTGGGCTATGCGCCGGAGCAAGTGGTCGGCAAGACCCCCTTCGACTTCATGGCGCCAGGCGAGGCAAAGGCCGTCGGCGAGGCCTTCGGCAAGATCGTGCAGGCCAAGCAGGCATTCACGGACCTGGAAAACGTCGTCCTCGGTCGCGACGGTACCCCGCACATCACGCTGACCAGCGGCACGCCCATCCTCGACCACGACGGCAATCTGCTCGGCTACCGCGGTGTCGATCGCGACATCACGGCGCGCAAGGAAGCCGAGAAGCGCGTCCGACGCCTGTCCAACCTGTATGCCGCACTCAGCGAATGCAATCAGGCCATCGTGCGCTGCACCTCGCCCGACGAACTGTATGACGTCATCTGCCGCAGCGTGGTGGACTTCGGCGGCATGAAGATGGCCTGGATCGGCCGGCTCGATGAAGCGAGCGGCCTGGTGCGGCCGACCGCCAGTTTCGGCGCGGGACTTTCCTACCTCGACGGCATCCGCATCACCATCGATGCGAATGACCCCTACGGACGCGGCCCGGTGGGAACCGCGCTGCGCGAAGACCGTCCGGTGTGGAACCAGGACTTCCTCAACGATCCCCTGGCCGCGCCCTGGCGCGCGCGCGCCGAGGATCACGGCTGGGCGGCCGTCGCGGCGCTGCCCTTGCACCGCGCCGGGCGGGTGATCGGCGCATTTGTCCTCTATGCCGGCGAGGTCAACGCCTTCGATCTCGACGCCCGCCTGCTGCTCGAAGAAATGGCCGCCGACATCAGCCACGGACTGGACGGCTTCGAGCGCGAGGCCAGCCTCAAGCTTGCCGCCGAGGTGTTCGAGCAGGGCAAGGAAGGCATCATGATCACCGACACGTCGGGGCGCATCGTGCGCGTCAATCGGGCCTTTACCGAGATCAGCGGCTACGGCGAGGCCGAGGCGCTGGGCCAGAGCGCCGGCATGCTGTCGTCCGGGCGCCAGGGCAGTGAGTTCTACCGCGAAATGTGGGAGGCGATCGACAGCACGGGGCACTGGCAGGGCGAGATCTGGAACCGGCGCAAGGACGGCCACGTCTATCCCGAGTGGCTGGCGATCAGCCGCGTGCTCGGGGCCGACGGCAAGCCGGGCCATTACGTCGGCATTTTCAGCGACATCACCCGGCACAAGGAGGCCGAGGCGCGCATCCAGCGCCTGGCCCACTTCGATCCCCTGACCAACCTGCCCAACCGCGCCCTGCTGCACGACCGCGCCGGCCAAGCGATCGGCATGGCGCAGCGCGGCGGCGAATCCGTGGCGGTGCTGTTTGTCGACCTCGACCACTTCAAGAACATCAACGACACGCTGGGGCATCGCGTCGGCGACGAGCTTCTGGTCGAAGTCGGCCGCCGCATGCTCGCGGCCACGCGCAAGGAGGACACGGTATCGCGCCAGGGCGGCGACGAGTTCGTCATGGTCCTGCCGGGGACCGATGCCGACGGCGCCGCCCACGTGGCGCGCAAGCTGATCGAGACGATCGCCGTCGCCTGCAAGGTCGAACAGTACGAACTGGTGGTCACGCCCTCGATCGGCATCGCCGTCTATCCCGACGACGGCAGGGATTTCGAGGCCCTGTCGCGGTCGGCCGACACGGCGATGTACCGCGCCAAGCAGGACGGGCGCAACTGCTTCCGCTTTTTCACACCCGAAATGCAGGCGCACTCGGCGCGCAGCCTGCGCCTGGAGGGCGCCCTGCGTAACGCCATGGCGCGGGGGGAGCTGGAACTCCTCTACCAGCCGCAACTGGCGCTGGCCGACGGCCGCGTGGTGGGCGCCGAGGCCCTGTTGCGCTGGAACAGCCCTGAACTCGGCGCGGTCCATCCGGCGGAATTCATCCTCGTCGCGGAGGACAGCGGCCTGATCCTGGCGATCGGCGAATGGGTGCTGCGCACCGCCGCGCGACAGATGAAAGCCTGGCTCGATGCGGGCGTAGCGCCGGCGATCATGGCCGTCAACCTTTCCGCCGTGCAGTTTCGCCATGCCCATCTTCCCGACCTGGTGGCGCGCGTTCTTGCCGAGGAAGGCCTGGCGGCCAATCACCTGGAACTCGAACTGACCGAAAGCGTGGCCATGGACGACCCGCTGGCGGCGATCGCCGTGATGGACGAACTGCATGGCCGCGGCGTACGCATGTCGATCGACGATTTCGGCACCGGCTATTCCTCGCTGAGCTACCTGAAGCGCTTCCAGGTATACAAGCTGAAGATCGACCAGTCCTTCGTCAGCGACATCTCGCTGGACCCCGAAAGCAAGGCCATCGTCCGGGCCGTGATCAGCCTGGCGAAAAGCCTGGGCCTGCGCACCATCGCCGAAGGCGTGGAAACTGCCGAGCAGTTGGCTTTCCTGCGCGAGCACGGCTGTGACGAGGTGCAGGGCTACCATTTCAGCCGCCCGCTGCCGCCCGGCGAGTTCGCCATTTTCGTCGCCGCGCGGTGAGCCTGCCGTCGGCGCCTGGTTTCAGGCCAGTTCGTAGCGGTCGCCTGCGCGACGCACGACTCCTTGGGCGGCGAGTTCGTCGAGGTGCATGCGGATTGAATTGAGCTCGGCGCTTTCCACGTAGGGCAGGCTGAAGCCGGGCGGGTAGAGCAGGCGGCGCTGCGCCAGTTGCGCCAGGGTTTGCGGCCCGTCGCGTAGGTAGCCGAGCAGCTTCTCGCTACGCGCATCGATTTTGGCGGTGAATTCGGCCAGGTCGGCGAGGAACTCGGCGCGGTCGGTATAGATGGCACGGTGGTGCGAGGTGACCCAGACGCGGGCATCGATTTCCGCAACTTCGGCGAGGCTTTTGCGGAAGGCGCCGAGGCTCGACGTGGCATCGCCGTAGTAGGGGCCGAAGCCGGTCAGGTCGATGTCGCCGATGAAGGCGAGGCCTTCGTTCTCGACGATCAGCGCGCAATGGCCTGAAGTATGGCCGGGCAGGTGGTGGGCGCGGATGCGCACGCCGCCGCCGAGATCCCACTGCTGGTCGTGCCCGTAGCCGGTGGCGTCGGGGCGTGGCCGGTAGCTGAAGTCGCGTTCGATCAGGGTTTTCATTTCGGCCAGGACAGCGGGCGGATAGCCGTAATGTTCGCAGAGCCCGGCCCAGGAGCGGACGGCCTCCAGGTCGGCGTCGTGCACCTCGACGCGGGCATGGGGCACACGGTGCAACCCGGCCATGTGGTCCTCGTGCGCATGGCCGAGGATGACCAGGCCGACCTCGTCGAAATCCGCACCGATGCGGTTCGCCGTCAGCGGGGTATCGAAGGCGACGCGCAGGTCCGCGCCGCGGACGATGACCTGGTTGCCGTCCGGGTACTTGCCCGACTTGGCACCCAGATAGACGCTAACCGCACCGAAATTCCGTACGTCGTTGATTTTGATTCTCCCGTAGCGACGGCAAAGGATATCCGATCCGCGATGCCATGCCACCCCGGACGGATGCCGGGCGGAGTCGTCTGTTGCAGCGCAATAGCCCGTTCCCCCGCCGTGCGGCCGATCCTGAATGCCGGACCGGCGTATGTCTTTGGCCCTAGTAGTTTCCGCAGTCTGCTGCGGCAAGCACGGATTTCAATTTCTGGCCTGGCCCCGCATGATGCGTCACCAGTACTGTGTTCCCGGTAGAGGCGAGGCCTCGCGGCGGCACGCAGCGGACCATAAAACAAGGAGCGCCAGAGTCACGGCAGAACAGGCCGGACCGGAGGCGAGGAGGACAGAAAAATGGCACAAGTGAAGCGCTTTCCGAAGTCCAGCATCCGTTCGCGGATGGTCTACCTCTCGGTCGTGATGCTGATCGGGCTGGTCGCCCTGTGTCTCTTTGCCGCCAATCAGCTGCGCAAAAACCTGATCGAGGATCACAAGGACAAGATCCGCACCCTGGTCGAGGTGGCCACCGGCGTGGCGGAGCGCTTCTATGCCGCGCAGCAGGCCGGTGCGCTTTCCGAGGCCGATGCCCGGCTGCAGGCTGCCATGGCGATCAAGGCCTTGCGCTACGACAAGGTGGAATACTTCTGGATCAATGACCTCGGCAAGCCGGTGCCGAAGATGGTGATGCATCCCACGGTTCCGGCCCTGGACGGCAAGGTGCTCGACGCGGAACGATTCAACAAGGCGACCTCGCGACAGGCAGGTCTCGACGGCAAGCCGGTGGCGCTCAACAGACAGAATCTGTTTGTCACCTTCAACGAAGCCGTCGAGCAGGCCGGGCACGGCTTTGTCGAATACCTCTGGCCCAAGCCCAAGGCGGGCGGCGGCGTCACCGAGGAACTCTATCTCAAGCTCTCCTATGTCAAGAAATACGAGCCCTGGGGCTGGGTCATCGGTTCCGGCGTCTACATCGACCACGTGGACAAGGAGTTTCGCGAACAGGCCCTGTTCTTCGGACTCATCGCCCTGGGCCTGCTGCTGACCATGGGTCTGGCCACCGCGTTTGTCGCCCGCGGCATCCTGCGTCAGCTTGGCGGCGAGCCGGAGCATGTGACCGAAGTTGTCGGCAGCATCGCCGAAGGCGACCTCACGGTCAGGATCGATTTGCGGCCGGGCGACAATTCCAGCCTGCTGGCCGCGATCAAGAGCCTGGTCACCCGGCTCACCAGCGTGATCGGCGATGTCCATCTGGCGACCGATGCGCTGAGCAACGCCTCGGGCCAGGTCTCGGCCACTGCACAGTCGCTCTCGCAGTCGTCCAGCGAGCAGGCCGCTTCGGTCGAAAAGACCACCGCCAGCATCGAAGAAATGACCGCCAGCATCACCCAGAACACCGAGAACGCCAAGGTCACCGACAACATGGCGACCAAGTCGGCCGCCGAAGCCGTGGAGGGTGGCAAGGCGGTCAAGGACACGGTCGATGCCATGAAGTCCATCGCCGGCAAGATCGGCATCATCGACGACATCGCCTACCAGACCAACCTGCTGGCCCTGAACGCCGCCATCGAAGCCGCCCGTGCCGGCGAACACGGCAAGGGTTTCGCCGTGGTTGCCGCCGAAGTCAGGAAACTGGCGGAGCGCAGCCAGGTCGCCGCGCAGGAGATCGGGCAACTCGCCGGTTCCTCCGTGAAGATGGCCGAACAGGCGGGCAAGCTGCTCGACGAAATGGTGCCCAACATCAAGAAGACCTCGGACCTGGTTCAGGAGATCGCCGCCGCCAGCCAGGAGCAATCCGCCGGCGTGGGCCAGATCAACAGCGCCATGGGGCAGCTCAACAAGGCCACGCAGCAGAACGCCAGTGCCTCCGAGGAACTCGCCGCCACCGCCGAGGAAATGGGCGGCCAGACCGCCCAGCTGCAGGAGCTGATGGAATTCTTCAAGATCGAGGACCAGGGAGTCGGCGCTGGCGCTACGGCGAAGAAGGCCCGAGCGGCGGCCAAGCCCGCCCCCTTAGCCGCGTCCAGAACGGCTCGCACAGCCGGCGCCAAAGGCGCAGCGAGCGGGGATTTCGAGCGCTACTGAGGCTTTCGTCCCGGCAGGGTGCCGCGCGCCGGCGCGGCTTGGGTTACCCTTGGCATTTCGCCCGATGCCCGACCCTCGATGTGCGGACGCTACGCGCTCCACGGCCCTCAATCCCGCCTGCGGGAGTATTTCGACCTGCGCGAGTGCGCCGAGTGGCAGGCGCGCTTTAACATCGCGCCGCAAAGCGAGGTGCTGGTGATCCGCCAGCGGCCGGAGGTCGGCCGCGTCGGGCAGATGGTGCGCTGGGGATTGATTCCGCGCTGGGCCAGGGACGCGACCATCGGCCTCAAGCTCAACAATGCGCGCGCCGAAACCGTGGCCGAGAAACCGTCGTTCAAGTCCAGCTTCGAGCGCCACCGGTGCCTGATTCCGGCCAATGGTTTCTACGAGTGGCAGGCGGTGGAGGAGGGCGGCAGGACGCGCAAGCAGCCGTGGTACATCCGGCCCGCCGAAGACGGTTCTTTCCTCGCCATGGCCGGCCTGCTCGCCGCCTGGAAGTCGCCCGCGGGCGAGGACATCGTCAGCACCTGCGTCATCACCACCACCCCCAACGAGACCATGGCGCCGATCCACGACCGCATGCCGGTGCTGCTCGCCCCCGGGCAGTTCGATGCCTGGCTCGATCCGGCCTGGCGCGATGTCGAGGCCCTGCGCCGCTGGCTGGTGCCGGCACCCGCCGCCGGCCTTGTGGCCTGGCCGGTGAGCACGCGCGTGAGCAATGCCCGCAACGAAGGCGAGGACCTGATTGAGCCTGCCTGACGCTCCCGCCATGGTGCCGCGCGTGCTCTCGCTCATCCCGCCGATGACGCAGCTCAACACGCCCTATCCGTCGACCGCCTACCTGACCGGCTTCCTGCGTTCGCGCGGCGTCACGGCGGCGCAGGAAGACCTGGCGCTGGCCCTGGTGCTGCGCCTTTTTTCGCCCGCAGGCCTGCGGGCGATCCGCGACGTCGCCGGGGAGATTCCGAAAAGGCAGCGCACGCCCCTCGTCGCCGCCTTCCTCAAGCGCTTCGAGGACTACCTGGCGACGGTGGCGCCGGCCCTGGCCTTCCTCCAGGGGCGCGATCCCTCGATCGCGCATCGCATCGTCGGCCGTCGCTTCCTGCCCGAGGGGTCGCGCTTCGCCCCGCTTGACGTGTATGTCGATGAGGAGGGCGGCGACCCGCTCGCCTGGGCCTTCGGCGCGCTGGGCGTCACCGACCGCGCCCGCCACTTCGCCACGCTCTACCTCGACGACATTGCCGACGTGCTGCGCGAGGCTGTCGATCCGCGCTTCGAGTTCGTGCGCTATGCCGAATCGCTGGCGCAGAGCCAGGCCAGCTTCGAGCCGCTGGCGAAAGCCCTGGCGGCGCCGGAGAACCTGATCGACGCCACGCTGCGCGAATTGACGCTGGCGGCCCTGGCGCGCCACCAACCGGACCTGGTGCTGCTGTCGGTACCGTTCCCGGGCAACGTCTATGCCGCCTTCCGCATCGCGCAGGCGATCAAGGCACACAGTCCGCGCGTCGTCACCGTGCTCGGCGGTGGCTTCGTCAATACCGAGTTGCGCGAGCTCGCCGAACCGCGGGTCTTCGATTACTTCGACTACGTCATGCTCGACGACGGCGAGCGCCCCCTGCTGGCGCTGCTCGAGCACCTGCGCGGCGGGCGTCCGCGCGAGCAGCTGGTGCGATGCTTCCTGCGCTGCGCCGGCGAGGTGAAGTACATCAACGCCGCCGCGCCGGACGTGCCCTTCGCCGAAGCCGGCACGCCGACCTGGGACGGACTCCCGCTGGACCGCTACCTTTCGCTGCTCGACATGCTGAACCCGATGCACCGGCTGTGGTCCGATGCGCGCTGGAACAAGCTCACCGTGGCCCACGGCTGCTACTGGAAGAAGTGCAGCTTCTGCGATGTCTCGCTCGACTGTATCTCGCGCTACGAGGCGCTTGCCGCGGCTACCCTGGTCGATCGCATCGAATCCATCGTCGCCGAGACCGGGCAGACGGGCTTCCATTTCGTCGACGAGGCGGCGCCGCCGAAGGCGCTCAAGGCCCTGGCCGACGAACTCCTGAAGCGCGGGCGGGCGATTTCCTGGTGGGGCAACATCCGCTTCGAGAAGTCCTTCACGCCGGAGCTCTGCGCGGAACTGGCGGCCAGCGGCTGCATTGCCGTTTCCGGTGGGCTGGAGGTGGCCTCGGATCGCTTGCTCAAGCTGATGCAGAAGGGCGTTTCGGTGGCCCAGGTGGCGCGCGTCACCCATGCGTTCTCCGAGGCCGGCATCCTGGTCCATGCCTACCTGATGTACGGCTTCCCGACGCAGACCGTGCAGGACACGGTCGATGCCCTCGAGTACGTGCGCCAGCTGTTCGCCGCGGGCTGCATCCAGTCCGGCTTCTGGCATCGCTTCAACTGCAGCGTGCATTCGCCGGTGGGTTTGCGCCCCGGGGATTACGGCGTCAGCCTGAAGCCCCTGCCGGCTGGTGGCTTCGCCCGGAACGACGTCGGCTTCATCGATCCGACGGGCGTCGACCACGATGCGCTGGGGCAGGCGCTGAGCAAGGCGTTGTACAACTACATGCACGGCATCGGCCTGGAGCAGGACGTGCGCGGCTGGTTCGCCGGCCGCGTGCCGCGGACCACGGTGCCGCGGCATTTCGTCGAGCGCGCCTTGCGCGCCTGAAATCAGGGGCGGAACGGTGAACGAGCCGGAAAAGCCATGGCATATCCCGGAGGCGGAGCTGCATCCCTCGCTGCTGGTGCGCATGGTGCTGCTGGTCTGCGGCAGCATCGCCTTGCTGCTGGGGATCATCGGCATCTTCCTGCCGGGGCTGCCGACCACGCCCTTCATCCTGGTCGCGGCGGCCTGCTATGCGCGCGCTTCGGAACGCTTCTACCACTGGCTGCTGAGGAATCCGACCTTCGGCCCGTTGATCGCCGAGTGGCGCCGTCATCGCAGCATCCCGTATCGCGTCAAATGGCTGGCAATCACGCTGATGAGCCTCACCATCAGCGTGTCGATCTGGAGCTTTGCCGGGCGCCCCTGGCTGCAGGCGATGCTGGCCGCGATCGGCCTGGGGACGGCGATCTGGTTGTGGCGCATCCCGTCGCGCGACCGGCTGCGGCGGGAGGATTAGAATTCGACGCAATACCAAAAGCAAAGGGAGTCCCGCATCATGGCGAAGTACAGCACCGAAAGCATCCGCGCCGTAGCCCTCGTCGGTCACGGCGGCGCCGGCAAGACCACGCTGGCCGAGGCATTGTTGTTCAAGGCCGGCGCCATCACCGCCAAGGGCAGCGTCGAAAAGGGCAGCACCGTCTGTGACTTCGATCCCCAGGAAAAGGCCGCGGGCCACTCGCTGAACTCCGCGCTGGTCAACTTCGCCGCCGAAGGCGTGCACGTGCACCTGATCGACACCCCGGGCTATCCCGATTTCGCCGGCCAGGCCGTTGCGGCGCTGGCCGGTG